>NZ_NQYG01000024.1:0-74223 GCF_002878485.1 Pseudomonas sp. AD21 | reverse complement strand
CAGACCCTCCATCCACCAAATATCCCCTGTGGGAGCGGGCTTGCTCGCGAAGGCGCCGGATCAGTCGACATCTTTATTGGATGACACACCGCTATCGCGAGCAGGCTCACTCCTACAGGTTTTGTGTGGCGTCATTCAGTTCTGCGTTGTGCATCCTTGGTGACGATCAGACTCAACACCACTGACCCCAGAATCACCCCACCCACCACCGCCAGGGACCACTCGACCGGCATGTGAAACCACGGCATCAGCGTCATCTTGCCGCCGATGAACACCAGCACGATCGCCAGTCCGTACTTGAGCAGATGAAAGCGCTCGGCCATGTCCGCCAGCAGGAAGTACAGCGCCCGCAGGCCCATGATCGCGAAGATGTTCGAGGTGAAGACAATGAACGGGTCGGTGGTGACAGCGAAGATCGCCGGGATGCTGTCGACCGCGAACATCAAGTCGCTGGCCTCGATCAGCACCAGCACCAGAAACATCGGTGTCGCCCAGCGCACGCCGTTCTGCAGGACGAAAAAGCGTTCGTCATGAAAGCCCTTGGTAATCCGTAAATGCCCGCGCACCCAGCGCAGCAGTGGATTGTTGTCGAGGTCCGGTTGCTGCTCGGCGAACATCAGCATCTTGATCCCGGTGATGATCAGGAACACCCCGAAGGCATACAGCAGCCATTCGAACTGCGACACCAGCCACACGCCGGCGAAGATCATCGCCGCACGCATCACGATCGCCCCGAGCACGCCGTACAGCAGCACCCGGCGTTGCAGTTCCGGTGGCACCGCGAAGTAGCTGAAGATCATCACGAAGACGAACATGTTGTCGATCGACAGCGACTGTTCGATCAGATAACCGGTGAGAAACTCCAGGGACTTGCGCTGAGCGATCTCGGCGCCGAACTCGCCATTCAGATACCACCAGAGCAATCCCGCGAACGCCATCGCCAAGGCACACCAGGCGATCACCCAACACGACGCTTCCCGCACCGACACCCGATGCGCCTTGCGTCCGCCGAATACGAACAAATCCAGTGCAAGCATGGCGAGGACGAAGACGATGAAGGCGCCCCACATCCACGGTTCGCCGATATTCAGGGGCGACATGGCGTTCTCCTTGTCCGAGCGGGTATGGGAGTAGACGAGGCCATGCTAGCGGGGAGTTTATGCGGAAGAAAAATCGCTTATTCCTGAGCATCAGTTCGGGAATAACGAAGTGTTGGAGGTGAGCGCAGGGGGGAAGGGCGTTACAGGACAAAAGGGATTGAGACCGTTGCGGTCCCAATCCCTTCCTGCATTGTTACTTGCCGGCAGTCAGCGCCGGCGTGCGCGGTGGTACCTGACGCTTCGAGCCGGTGGCTTCAAATGCCGAGGCCAGACGCAGCAGGTTCGAGTCATCGTAGGCGCGACCGGCGAATGTCAGGCCGACTGGCATGCCGATGTCGGCCATGATCCCCATCGGCACGGTGACGGTCGGTACGCCGAGGTGACGGATCGCCAGGTTGCCGTTGGCGACCCAGATGCCGTTGCTCCAGGCGATGTCCGCCGATTCCGGATTGATATCGGCATCTGCCGGGCCAACGTCGGCGTTGGTCGGGAACAGCACCGCGTCGAGTTTCAGCATGTCCATCCAGTCTTCCAGATCGAGCTTGCGGGTCTTTTCCAGGCCGCGCAGGCCGTCCGGCAGGGTCGGGATCTGGTTCCACGGGGTGATGCCGCGCTCGGCCATGCGCACGTATTCGTCCATGCCGGCGGCCAGATCACCCTCACGGTTAGGCAGGGTGCCCGGGTCGTGCGGGAAGATCTTCGGCCCGTCGACATCGGCCAGGCGGTTGAGCTTAGGATCGCCGTTGGCGCGCAGGAAATCGTCGAAAGCCCAGGCCGACAGGTCCCACAGTTCGTGATGCAGGAACTCCTTGGAAACGATGCCGCGATTGAACACGGTCGGTGCGCCAGGGCGGTCGCCTTCGCAGTTGGAGACCAGCGGGAAATCCACTTCGATGACTTCGGCGCCGGCCGCTTCCAGAGCGGCGCGAGCCTGTTTCCACAGGACGATCACCGAAGCGCGGGTGTTGATGCGTTGCCCGGTCGGACCGCCGATGCCCGGCGCTTCACTGGTGCCGGCTTCAGGGTCGGCGTTGATGTACATCTTTGGCACGCCGAGGCGTTTGCCCGCCAGTGCAGCGGGCTTCACGGCCAGTTCGGCGTAGGAGGCCGGGCGCACCGAGGCAACGCTCGGGATCGGCACCCACGGCTGCAAGCGCCACAAATCGCCACGGGTGTCGGGGTCTTCAGCGACCACCACGTCGAGCACTTCGAGCAGGTCGGCCATGGTCCGCGCGTACGGCACGACCACGTCCATGGTTGGCGTCAACGGCCAGTTGCCGCGTACCGAAATCCCCCCGCGCGACGGCGTATAGGCGCAAAAGCCGTTGTTCGACGCCGGGCCGCGACCGCTCGACCAGGTCTCTTCCGCCAGGCCGAACGCCGAGAAACTCGCGGCGGTGGCGGTGCCGGCACCGTTGGACGAGCCGGAAGCAAACGGCGCAGTCAGATAAGCAGCGTTGTACGGGTTCTCCGCTCGGCCATAGACGCCACGCTGCATGCCGCCATTGGCCATCGGCGGCATGTTGGTCTTGCCCAGGCAGATGGCCCCGGCGGCGCGCAGGCGTTCGATGGTGAACGCGTCGCGATGCGCCACCAGTTCGGCGAAGGCCGGGCTGCCGGAGGCGGCGGTAAGACCCTTGACCAGATAGCTGTCCTTGGCGGTGTAGGGGATGCCATCGAGCGGGCCGAGGGTTTCGCCCTTGGCCCGGCGCGCGTCAGAGGCCTGGGCTTCGGCCAGTGCCTCGGGGTTGCGCACCACTACAGCATTCAAAGCGGTGGCGGTGTTCGGGCCGTCGTAGGCGTCGATTCGGGCCAGATAGGCCTGCACCAGTTCAACCGCGGTGGTCTGGCCGGCGTCGAGCGCCGCGCGTAATTGAGCAATGGAGACTTCAGTGACTTCGATCATGCTGTTACCGCCGACAGGTTCGCTAAAGGGGTGGGTCATTATGGTTATCGTCGAAACGTGTGAAGAATTACGTATGGGCGAAACTCTACCCTGAACTTTGCCGAATGGCATGTGCTAATTCGATAAATATCGACAAAAATCAGCGAAAAAACTCGCCCGGCGTCTCGCCAAACTGCTGTCGGAAGGCCGCGATGAACGCCGACGTCGAGTCATAACCGCAGGCCAGAGCCACGTCGGTGACACGTTCGCCGCGTTCCAGCGGAGTCAGCGCACCCAGCAGACGCAAGCGCTGGCGCCAGGCGCGGAAGGTCAGGCCGGTGTCGCGTAAAAACAGCCGGCTGAGGGTTTTTTCGGTGACGCCGAACTTTTCGCTCCAATGCTGCAGTGTGGTCTGCTGTTCCGGATGTTGCTCCAGGCTTTGATAGATCTGGCGCAGACGGCTGTCCTGCGGCAGCGGCAGCATCAGATCGATCTGCGGTGCCTCGGCCAGTTGATCGAGGATCACCTGGGCCAGCCGGCCATGTGCGCCAGTCTCGTCGTACTCCACCGGCACCAGACTGAACGCGCGTATCAGCTCGCGCAACAGGTCGCTGACGCCCAGCACATGACAGCGCTCAAGCGCCCAACCGGCCACGCTGCAATCGATGTACAGGCTGCGCATTTCCGTGTGCGGCGAGCTGAACACGCGGTGCGGCACGCCTGCCGGAATCCATACCGCGCGCTCCGGTGGCGCGACGAAACGCCCGGCGCTGGTCTGCACTTCGAGCACACCCTGAATCGCGTAGGACAATTGCACCCACGGATGACTGTGACGCCGGGTCAGTGCGCGATTGGGCAGCGATTCGGTGCGCCCGTACAGTGGACGCGGCAGGCTGGGTAGCCCGGGAATGCTGCGCCGGAAGCTTTTCTGGTGTCCTTTAGGCGGCATCTAATGGCTCTTCGGCGTTAGTCGGTAATTCACGGTCACGTTAGAGTCGCAATCACGTACTGGCAACCCCCGGATGAGCAAACCCATGACCCGCCCAAGATTCCTGCCCGACAACTTCACCCTGACCCTGATCGGCGTCGTGCTGCTGGCCAGTTTTCTGCCGGCCAGCGGTCAGGTCGCGGTGGGGTTCGGCTGGCTGACCAACATCGCCATCGCGCTGCTGTTCTTCCTGCACGGCGCGAAACTGTCGCGTGAATCGATCATCGCCGGCGCCGGCCACTGGCGCCTGCATCTGTTGGTGTTCGGCCTGACCTTCGTGCTGTTTCCGATCCTCGGGCTGGCGTTGAAACCGCTGCTGTCACCGCTGATCGGCGACAAGCTGTACATGGGCATGCTCTACCTCTGCGCGTTGCCCGCCACGGTGCAGTCGGCGATTGCCTTCACCTCGCTGGCCCGGGGCAATATCCCGGCGGCGATCTGCAGTGCGGCGGCGTCGAGCCTGTTCGGGATTTTCCTTACGCCGTTGCTGGTGACGCTGTTGCTCAACGTGCACGGTGATGGCGGCTCGACGCTGGATGCGATCCTGAAGATCAGCGTGCAATTACTCCTGCCATTCATTGCCGGGCAGATCGCTCGCCGCTGGATTGGCGCATGGGTGGGGCGCAACAAGAGCTGGCTGAAATTCGTCGATCAGGGTTCGATTCTGCTGGTGGTCTACGGCGCTTTCAGCGAGGCGGTCAACGAGGGCATCTGGCATCAGATTCCGGTGGTCGATCTGTTGGGGCTGGTGGTGGTCTGCTGCATTCTGCTGGCGCTGGTGCTGTTGGCCTCGACCCTGCTGGGCAAGGCGTTCGGCTTCAGCCAGGAGGATCGCATCACCATTTTGTTCTGCGGTTCGAAGAAGAGTCTGGCCACCGGGGTACCGATGGCGCAGGTGCTGTTTGCCGGCAGCACCATCGGTGTGTTGATTCTGCCGCTGATGCTGTTCCATCAGATTCAACTGATGGTCTGCGCGGTGCTGGCGCAGCGTTATGCCAAGCGGCCGGAATCGGTGCCGGAGTTGATGGCGCAGGTGGATCCGTAACCTGTTTTGCCCGGCGGTCAGCCATCGCGAGCAGGCTCGCTCCCACTGTTGACCGCGCAGGGCATTGCGACGAAACAACCTTTCAGTCCTGAGTAACGTGCTTCGGGCCGGCCAGTGCCCAGGCAATCAGGCCAAACAATGGCAGGAAGACGATGGCGATGATCCACACGCCTTTGTTGCTGCCTTTGCCTGCGCTCTTGCGCACCCTGTTGATCGCCCACAATTCAATGATTACAAGAACGACGGCGAGTACGATCCAGACGGGTTCAATTTGCATGGGCTACCTCCTGATGGTCTCTCAGTTAGGTGAGCCTAGGCGCGCAGGGTTCATTTAAATTGTCCCGCCGCCTCCCGAATACTTCACCGCGGCGGCCGCCCGCGATGGCACGTTGAGCGCGCGCAACAACGACGACACATGGATGCGCACGGTGAACGGCGAGATATCCAGCGCCCGGGCGATTTCCTTGTTGGTCTTGCCTTGGGCGATCAGCCGCAACACGTCCTGCTGACGCGGGGTGAGGGCGGTGCCGGTCTCCAGCGGCAACAGCCCTGAAGGGGCGAACCTGACCAGTACTTCACCTTCTCGAATCGCCAGAATCGCTTCGCCGATCTCATCCGGGGCGATGTTCTTGCCGATGAAACCGTCGATGCCCGCCGCCATCACCTCACCGATCAGTGCTTCGTCGTCGACCATCGACACCACAATCAACGTGGTCCGTGGTAGCTGTCGGCGCAGGTCGGCGAGTTGGCTGATGCAGGTCAGGCCGGGGAAGCGCAGATCGAGAATCAGCGTGTCCGGCTCGCTACCGTCAGGCAGCAAGGCCTGCACGGCATTGAGATCGCCGGCTTCCTCAAGCGTCGCCTCGGGCAGCAGGCGCTGCACGGTGCGCCGCATCGCCTCGCGAAACAGTGGGTGATCGTCGGCTATGATAATTCGGCATGTCATGGCGTGACCCTCCCTGGATCAGGCGTTGTTCACGGCATGCACCTTAGCACCGCCGACGCCGTTTGCCTGCCGTCGGGTGCTGAATCTGACGACTGTTGCACAAGGACGTTGCCCATGAAGTTCGAGAAAAACACCGAGCTGGATCAGGCCAATCTGCGCATAATCATCGCCAGCATCGCCATGTTTTATATCTGCGTGCTCGGCATCCTGCCGGGTCAGTACTTCGATACCTATCTGCCGGTGGTGGTCTACATCTTGCTGTTTCTGCTGGCGTCGATCGGTCTGCGCCAGGCCATTGTGCGCTGGCCGGGGCATTACCCGGCGCGGCGAATTTTCGGCATGGTCCACGATTACACCGGCACCTGTTTCGGCCTGGTGATCGGCGGCGAAACGGCGTTGCCGCTGTACGCGGTGATCATCTGGGTCAACCTGGGCAACGGCATGCGCTACGGCTCACGCTATCTGGCGATTGCCACGGGGCTGGCGCTGGTGGCGCTGCTGGCGGTTTATCGGCTGACGCCGGTATGGCAGGCGCAACCGTACATGGTGTTGATGCTGATGCTCACCAGCACGGTGATCCCGTTCTACGCGCATTTGCTGCTGGAGCGCACGCGCAAGGCCTCCGAAGAGGCCGTCGCGGCCAACCTGGAAAAGTCGCGGTTTCTGGCTCAGGCCAGTCATGATCTGCGCCAGCCGATTCACTCCATCGGCCTGTTTACCGCGTGCCTGCGCGAGTCGCCGCTGGGCGCGGACGAGCGGCAACTGGTCGACAACATCGACCGTTCGTTGCTCAACGTTTCGCAGTTGTTCCGCTCGATTCTCGATCTGTACACACTCGACAACGGGCGCATCCTGCCCAAGCTGCAGGTGTTCAATCTGGGCGAGTGGCTCGCCGATCTGATCCGGCAGAATGCCGAAGCCGCGCGTTGGGCGGGGGTGGAACTGCGCTTGCGACCTTGCTCCTACTGGGTCCAAAGCGATCCGGCGTTGCTCGCGACCATGGTGCAGAACGTGCTGTCCAATTGCTTCAAATACGGCGCGCATCGGCCGGTGCTGATCGGCGTGCGTCGGCGTGGAGGGGGGCTGGCGATCGTGATTCATGACCAGGGCAACGGGATCGCCGAAGAGCATTTGCCCAAGGTTTTCGAAGAGTTTTACCGGGTGCGCCAGGTGCGTGACAAGGACGTTGAAGGGGTGGGACTCGGGCTGTCGATCGTCAAGCGCCTGGGGCAGTTGATCGGCGTCGATGTCGCGCTGCGCTCGCAGCTTGGGCGGGGAACGGCAGTGACCTTGTTCGGGTTGCCCATTGCCGCGCTGCCGTCGCTGTTGGCTACTCGCGATGACGTACGGCAGGTCGGCCTGTTGACCGGTTTGAAGGTGTGCCTGGTGGAGGATGACCGCAACGTGCTGCTGGCAACCTCGGCGTTGCTTGAGCGTTGGGGCTGTGTGGTGCAGGCGGAACTGACGGGGCAGGATTTGCTGACTGACTGCGACATTATCGTCGCCGACTATGACCTCGGCCCGCACAGCAACGGTATCGAATGCATCGACGCCGTGCGCCGTCAACGCGGTTTTGCGGTGCCGGCGATGATCATCACCGGCCATGACAGCGAAAAAATACAGGCGGCCTTGCACGACCGCCAAATTGCCATCCTGTCCAAACCGGTACGCCCGGCCGAGCTGCGCGCGACCTTGCGGGCCCTGCGCGACCGGCAAACTGAGCCGGTCGAGGAAGTTTGACTCAACGCTTGCAGAGGTAGTCCTGGGTGATGGTGGTTTGCAGGCAGTTGTACTGGCCCATGGTACGGCAGTTGTTTTTCTCCGAGCCGGTCAGCTCGGCATTCTTGTAGCCCCAGGTCTTGCAACGTTCCGAGGCGACGGTCAGACCTTGTGCGGCGTTGGTCTGGCCGCTTTCAAACTGGCCCAGTTCATAGGAGACCTGAACGAGGCCGTCATTCTTGCTGCCACCGGTGGCTTCCCACTGTTTGGGCGTGGCGCAGCCCGTCAGGGCGAGGGCGGTGAGGGTGAGCGTTGCGATAAGGGTTTTCATGATGGAACGGAGTCCTTTACCGGAAAAATGAATTACTGGAACGGAATCGGTGAGGCGCCTTTCGGCAGGCAGGACAGCGGCGGGGTCATGATGCCCATGCTCGCCACCGCGACAATGGCGCCGCTGGGCAACTCGCAGTTGTACTCGCCGGCCGGGGTGTAGGCGGTGTAGTAGGTGAGGGTGCTGTCGCTGCGAATGTTGTCGATTTTCGACACCGGCTTTCCGATGACGGTCTGGGCGCGTTCTTTCATGCTGGCTTCGGTGGGCTTGGCGGTCTGGCAACCGCTGACGCCGATCAGCAGGGCGCCGACGATGGCGACTTGGTACAGGTTTGCAGGCAGTTTCATGGTGCTTCTTCCTTGGTGTTGTTCTGATTTCCAGGCGCAACGATCCCGCGCACTGCACAGCGGCAATGTGGGGGAGCATCAGGGGTTGCGAGGGAATATAACGCCGGGTGGCGGGGCGGTCGATTAGCACAAATGTGCTAGTGGCGGTGGGTGAGGCGACCCGCGCGGGTCGCCTCATGCCGATTATTGCGGGCTGTTGAACTGGTCCGAATAGCTGCCGGTCATCAGCGCCGAGGCAACGCGATCGGAGCCGACGCCGACGCGCGAATAGGCATAACGGTTGGCGCCGACCTTGTCGGTCCCGTCGGAGGCCAGGGTATTGGCGCCGACGTGATCGGAGCCATCGGAGGCGACTGCACCGGCGCCGACGTGATCGGAGCCATCGGAGGCGACCGCACCGGCACCGACATGATCGGAGCCATCGGAGGCGACTGCACCGGCGCCGACGTGATCCGAACCATCCGAGGCAACCGCCCCAGCCTTCACATGATCTGCGCCATCGGAAGCCACCGCCTGCGGCTGCGCAGACCAGGCCGTTGGCAGCATGACGGTCGCCGCGACCGCAAGAATGGCGCCAGACAAAAGCGTGTGTTTCATGATTTTCTCCACGACCCATCAGCCACACAACGTTCGTTGGCCCGGGGTTGACCAGATTGGCGATTGGCACGGGCGCACTGCAAAGCGCACGGGTGTCGACGTATTGCATGAAACCGCGACAGCGAACTGAAAAGTATAGATCGGCAAACCGTGGGTGCAGCTGCGCGGGGAGGGGAAGCGATAGTCGGTTAACTTCCTTGCGCAAGACTGCTTGAAGGAAATCGGTCTAAAAACAGGCGCCCATGGCTATGAGGCTTTTGCTAGCCTCAAAGGTGTAGGCGAAGACGCAGACTGATGCGCAAGCGGATAGCAAGGGGACGTGGGGCGCGTTCCGAAGGGTACACGGTTAGAAAGATCTCCGCGCTGAGATCCAGCCCTTATGCCGTGTGAGGCAGCAAAGCGCCGCTCTTTTTCCATGGTTGCTTTGTACTGTGAGAGGCCCGATAAACCTTGTAAGCCAGAGACCAGCACTGGCCGCCTACTCGAACTCCAAAGCCCGCCCCGTGCGGGCTTTGTCGTTCCTGTCACGTCAGATCGACTTCAGCGCCTGCGCCAGATCCGCGCGCAGGTCTTCGAGGTCTTCGACGCCCACCGACAGGCGCACCAGGCCATCGCCGATGCCCAGTTTGGCGCGGGTCTCAGGTGGAATGGTCGCGTGGGTCATGATCGCCGGGTGCTCGATCAGACTTTCGACGCCACCCAGGCTCTCGGCCAGGGCGAAGATCTTCACGTTCTCGAGGAAGCGCCGGGCACCGTCCAGATCGCTGTTCAAGTCCACGGAAATCATCCCGCCGAAACCGTGCATCTGCCGTTTGGCCAGCTCATGTTGCGGGTGCGACGGCAGGCCTGGGTAGTAGACGCGTTTGACCTGCGGCTGTTGCTCCAGCCACTGCGCCAGCGCCAACGCGTTGCTGCAATGACGCTCCATGCGCAGCGCCAGGGTCTTCACCCCGCGCAGGGTCAGGAACGCGTCGAACGGCCCGGAAATCGCGCCGACGGCGTTCTGCAGGAAGCCGAGTTTGTCCGCCAGTTCGGCATTCTGCCCAACCACCGCAATGCCACCGATCACGTCCGAGTGACCGTTCAGGTATTTGGTGGTCGAGTGCAGCACGATGTCGAAACCCAGCTCCAGCGGCCGCTGGATATACGGGCTGGCGAAGGTGTTGTCGGCCACGCTGATGATCCCGCGTGCGCGGCAGATACGGGCGATGGCGGCCAGATCCGACAGACTCAGCAGCGGGTTGGTCGGTGACTCGACAATCACCAGGCGCGTGTCGTCCTGCAGCGCCGCTTCGAACGCTGCCAGGTCAGTCAGATCGACGTAGCTGAAACGATGCCCGGCACTGCGCTGACGGACCTTGTCGAACAGGCGGAATGTACCGCCGTACAGGTCATTGCCGGAGATGACGTGCGAACCGGCATCGATCAGTTCGAGGACGGTGGAAATCGTCGCCAGCCCGGAAGCGAAGGCGAACGCGCGGGTGCCGCCCTCCAGGTCCGCCACGCAGCGCTCCAGAGCGAAACGCGTCGGGTTGTGCGAGCGCCCGTAGTCGAAGCCCTTGTGCACGCCGGGGCTGTCTTGCAGGTACGTCGAGTTGGCGTAGATCGGTGGCATCAGTGCGCCGGTGGTCGGGTCCGGCGTTTGCCCGGCGTGGATCACCCGGGTCGCGAAGCCTTGGGATTTATCGTCGTGCTGACTCATGCGAGGGATCTCCGTAATTGGTTGAGCATGTCGGTGCGAGTAATCAGGCCATGGAAGCCTGCGGCGTCGGCGATGATCGCCACGAGGCCGCGACTGAGCACCGATTCCAGCTCGGCGAGATTGGCGCCGGGCGCGAGGGTTTGCAGCTTGTCGGTCATCACGCTGGACACCGATTGACTGAAGCGTGCGGCGTCTTCGTGCACCGCCAACAGGATGTCGGATTCGTCGATCACACCGACCAGTTGTTTGCCTTCGACCAGCACCGGAAGCTGCGAGACATCCGCCAGGCGCATGCGCTGGAAGGCGGTCAGCAGCGTGTCACCGGGGCCGACGCTGATCACCCGGCCGTCCTCGAAACGGCGGGCGATCAGGTCGCGCAGGTCGCCATAACCCTTGCGTTGCAACAGGCCCTGGTCGGTCATCCACTGGTCGTTGTAGACCTTCGACAGATAGCGCGTACCGGTGTCGCAGACGAAGCTGACCACGCGTTTTGGCTCGGTCTGTTCGCGGCAGTAACGCAGCGCGGCAGCGAGCAGGGTGCCGGTGGACGAGCCGCCGAGAATGCCTTCGGCCTTGAGCAACTGACGGGCGTGATCGAAGCTTTCTTCATCGCTGATCGAGTAGGCATGACGCACGCTGGAGAGGTCGGTGATCGACGGAATGAAGTCTTCGCCGATGCCTTCCACCGCCCATGACCCGGGCTTGGGCAGCGTGCCGTCACGGCTGTATTGCGCCATCACCGAACCGACTGGATCGGCGAGGACCATTTCCAGATCCGGCTGCACACGTTTGAAGAAGCGGCTGAGGCCAGTCAGGGTACCGGCGGAACCGACGCCGACCACGATCGCATCCAGGTCATGCTCGGTCTGCGCCCAGATTTCCGGTGCGGTGCTGCATTCGTGGGCCAGCGGGTTGGCGGGGTTGTTGAACTGGTCGGCGAAAAAGGCGCCGGGGATGTCTTTCGCCAGGCGCGCAGCGACGTCCTGGTAATACTCGGGGTGGCCCTTGCCGACATCCGAGCGGGTGATGTGCACCTCGGCGCCCATGGCTTTCAAGTGCAGGACTTTCTCGGTGGACATCTTGTCCGGCACCACCAGCACCACGCGGTAGCCTTTGGCGCGGCCGACCAGCGCCAGACCCAGGCCGGTATTGCCGGCGGTGGCCTCGACGATGGTGCCACCCGGATGCAGACGCCCATCGCGTTCAGCGGCGTCGATCATGGCCAGACCGATGCGGTCCTTGATCGAGCCACCGGGGTTTTGCGATTCCAGTTTGAGAAACAAGGTGCACGGTCCGGTATCGAAACGCGTGACTTGAACCAGCGGAGTATTGCCGATCAGCCCAAGTACGGCAGGGCGTGATTCCTTTGACATTTCTTCACCTCTTAGTGGTGTTGATCGCGTTCCATTCGCGGGGAAAAGCTCGCGTGCAACATAGGCTCAGACAGGAGCTGTCGCAACCTTTTGTCGGCCGTCAATTCAGCCAGTTCGATCTAACCATAGAACGAAATCCAAGGGCGTGGAGGGTGGATTTGAACGGGTTTATATCGAGGCGCCATTGAGTATTCAAAGGGCGTCGTATCGGTCATCAACAGCTTGATCTGCGCATGAATATCCTGCTGGGAAAACTGCCCTGCAGGAACATTTCCAGTTTCATCTGATCATGAGGAAATCTCGTGATCATCAAGATTAAAATGAGTTTGTCTCACTAGTGCTTGATCTCGACAATGGCCGCCATCAACAAGACATTGGAGAGTTTTTGTCATGGCACTGGCCCATTCCCTCGGATTTCCGCGCATCGGTCGCGACCGCGAACTGAAGAAAGCGCAAGAGGCGTTCTGGAAAGGAGAACTGAACGAGGCCGGCCTGCGTGAGGTGGGGCGTGAGCTGCGCAAGGCCCATTGGGATTTGCAAAAGCAGGCGGGCATCGAGCTGCTGCCGGTGGGCGACTTTGCCTGGTACGACCAGGTGTTGACCCATTCGCTGATGTTCGGCGTGATCCCCGAGCGCTTCCGTCCGCACGACGGCAAAGCCACCCTGCAAACCCTGTTCGGCATGGCCCGTGGCGTCAGCGACAGTTGCTGCGGCGGTGCCCACGCTCAGGAAATGACCAAGTGGTTCGACACCAACTACCACTACCTGGTCCCGGAATTCAGCGTCGATCAGCAGTTTCAGCTCGGCTGGGAGCAGTTGTTCGAAGAAGCCGAAGAAGCCCGGGCACTGGGTCACAACGTCAAGCCAGTGATCATCGGCCCGCTGACTTACCTGTGGCTGGGCAAGGCCAAAGGCGCTGAATTCGACAAGCTGGAAATGCTCGATCGCTTGCTGCCGCTGTACGGCCAGATCTTCGCCCGTCTTGCTGCACTCGGTGTCGAGTGGGTACAGATCGACGAGCCGATTCTGGTGCTCGATCTGCCGCAGGACTGGAAGAACGCCTTCGAGCGCGCCTACAACCAGATTCAGCGTGATCCGCTGAAAAAACTCCTTGCCACCTACTTCGGTGGTCTGGAAGAGAACCTCGGCCTGGCCGCCAATCTGCCGGTCGATGGCCTGCACATTGATCTGGTGCGCGCACCGGAACAGTACCCGACCATCCTTGATCGTCTGCCGGCCTATAAAGTGCTGTCGCTGGGTGTGGTCAATGGCCGTAACGTCTGGCGCTGCGATCTGGAAAACGCCCTCGCGACGTTGCAGCATGCGCATGAGCGTCTGGGTGATCGTCTGTGGGTCGCGCCATCGTGCTCGCTGCTGCACAGCCCGGTGGACCTTGGCCGCGAAGACCAACTCGACGCCGAGCTGAAAAGCTGGCTGGCGTTTGCCGTGCAGAAGTGCGAAGAAGTGGCGGTGCTGGCCCAGGCCGTTGATGAGCCGCAAGCGCCGAAAGTGCTGCGGGCCTTGACCCAAAGCCGTTCGGTGCAGGCCAGTCGCGCCGCTTCGCCACGCATCCACAAGCCTGCGGTTCAGGCTCGTGTGGCGGCCATTACGGCGCAGGACAGTCAGCGCCAATCGCCGTTTACCCAACGCATCGGCAAACAACGCGCCGGCCTTGACCTGCCGCTGTTCCCGACCACCACCATCGGCTCGTTTCCGCAGACCGCTTCGATTCGTCTGGCGCGCCAGTCATTCAAGCAAGGCAAGCTCAGCGAAGCCGAATACACCGAAGCCATGTACAGCGAGATCCGCCACGCGGTGGAAATCCAGGAGCAACTGGGGCTCGATGTGCTGGTGCACGGTGAAGCCGAGCGCAACGACATGGTCGAGTACTTCGCCGAGCAACTGGACGGCTACATGTTCACCCGTTTCGGCTGGGTGCAGAGCTACGGTTCACGCTGCGTCAAACCGGCGGTGATCTTTGGCGATCTGAGTCGTCCGAAGGGCATGACCGTGGAGTGGATCCGCTACGCCCAGGGTCTGACCAACAAGGTCATGAAAGGTATGCTGACCGGCCCTGTAACCATGCTGATGTGGTCGTTCCCCCGCGAAGATGTGTCCCGTGAAGTGCAGGCGCGGCAACTGGCGCTGGCGATTCGTGATGAAGTGGTGGATCTGGAAGCCGCCGGGATCAGGATCGTGCAGATCGACGAAGCCGCATTCCGTGAAGGTTTGCCATTGCGTCGGGCGCAGTGGCAGCACTATCTGGACTGGGCCACCGAAGTATTCCGCCTGTGCGCCTGTGGCGTGCGCGACGAAACGCAGATCCACACCCACATGTGTTACAGCGAGTTCAACGATGTGATCGAGTCCATCGCAGCGATGGATGCCGACGTGATCACCATCGAAACCTCGCGCTCGGACATGGAACTGCTCGATGCTTTCGAAGCCTTCGCCTACCCGAACGAGATCGGCCCGGGCGTCTACGACATCCACTCGCCACGCGTTCCGGATGCCTCGGAGATGGCCAACCTGCTGCGCAAGGCGGCCCAGCGGATTCCGGCAGAGCGTTTGTGGGTCAACCCGGATTGCGGCCTGAAAACCCGTGGCTGGCCGGAGACTGAAGCGGCGCTGGTGCACATGGTTGCCGCCGCCCGCCAGTTGCGCAAAGAACTGGCCTGAGGAGACACCCACCAAACCCTGTGGGAGCGAGCCTGCTCGCGAAGGCGGCGTGTCAGTCGAATAATGTTTCTCTGATACACCGCTTTCGCGAGCAGGCTCGCTCCCACAATGGGTTCAGTGATCTGTCAGTGACGGCTCATCAAGCCGTGCAACACACCGAGGCGCAGCCCCGGTTCCGACGGCACCATCTGCGAAATCCCGAACACCTTGAACGCCGCCAGCATCAGCACCAGCCCACCGGGCAAAATGCTCTGGCGATGCGGCTGCAAACCTGCCAGTTTCAATTGCTGAACGTTCTTCACTTTCAGCAGCAACAGCGACAAACGCAACAACCCGCCATAGGTAATGCCGTCCTGACCGAAATCGTTCAAGCGATTGGCTTTAAGCACTTTCGCCAGCATCCGCGCCGTGCCCGACGAGCCAATGGTCTGTTGCCAGCCCTGAGCGCGATAGCGGCGGGCGACTTTCTCGAATTGCAGGATCGCCACACGCTCGGCTTCCTGCAGTGCACCGGGCGCAATGCGTCCGTCAGGGAAATAGCGTGCACCCAGAGTGCCGCTGCCGATGGCGATGCTTTCAGTGAGCAGCGGCTGCGAACCCTGGCCGAGAATCAGCTCGGTGGAACCACCGCCGATGTCGACCACCAGGCGCATGTCTTCAGCGCCCGGCAGGGTATGGGCGACGCCGGCATAGACCAGTCGCGCCTCTTCATGGCCGGAGATGACGTCGATGCGAAAGCCCAGATGACGTTCGGCACTGTGCAGAAACAACTGCGCATTGTCGGCCTCGCGCACCGCGCTGGTCGCCACTGCCCGCACCTTGCCGGCCTCGAACCCGCGCAGTTTCTTGCCGAACCGCGCCAGCGCCTGCCAGCCCCGATCCAGCGCCATTTCGTCCAGTGCACCGCCGTCGAAGCCTTCGGCCAGCCGCACCGGTTCACGCAGGGTTTTGACTTCCTGAATCATGAAACCCTTACGACTGCGCACCGACTGACCGATCATCATCCGAAACGCATTCGAACCCAGGTCGATGGCGGCAAACAGCGAGGCGTCTTCTTTCATGGGAATCCCTGCACAGCATCCGTCGAAGGCTCAAGACGGTTTGCGAGGATTCTGCCGCTGACTTGATGACATCCTGATGACGGGGCAGGGGCGGTTCAATGAATGTGCGGCTGTCATGACACTGTCATTATCCGGCGACTATGCTGAGCCCAATACATCGCGTGTTCTTAAAGTTTTTGCTGCCTCTTTGGGCAGCTTTTTTTTGCCCGCGATTTGGCAATCCCTACGCAAGGTTTGCAATCGTGGGCGTCGTCTGGCTAATATACGATCCATATACACTTCGTATCGGATTCGGATATGGGCATCGTAAAGATTTCAGAAGACATGCACGAGAACCTGCGCATCTCCAGCAACGCCCTCAGCCGCTCGATCAACGCGCAGGCCGAGCACTGGATGCGTATCGGCATGCTCGCCGAGCTGCACCCCAACCTCGACCACAGCGCCATTTGCCGCTTGCTGATCCGCGCCGAACAGAACGGCGGGCTGGGTCTGCACCAACTGACTCAGGAAGCCGTCAGCGCATGAGAAACCAGATCAAGATCAACACCCCTGCTGAAATCGCGCAATCGCGTGCGGCCGGCAAACTCGCCGCTGAAGTGCTGGCGATGCTGGTGCCTCACGTCAAGGCCGGCGTGACCACCGATGAGCTGGATCGCCTGTGCAACGATTACATCGTCAATGTGCAGAAAGCCATTGCGGCCAACGTCGGTTATCACGGCTTCCCGAAAACCGTCTGCGCGTCGGTCAACGACGTGGTGTGCCACGGCATTCCCTCGGGTACACCGTTGCAGGACGGCGACATCGTCAACCTCGACATCGCGGTGATCAAGGACGGCTGGTTCGGCGACACCAGCCGCATGTACGTGGTCGGCGAGGCGACGCCTGAGGCGCAGCACCTGATCAAGACCACTTACGACGCCATGTGCGCCGGTATTCGGGTGGTAAAGCCGGGCGCCACATTGGGCGATATCGGCCATGCGATCCAGAGCCTGGCGGAGAAGGAAGGTTTCAGCGTGGTGCGCGAATACTGCGGGCACGGCATCGGCAAGGTCTACCACGATGAACCGCAGATCCTGCATTACGGTTTTCCGGATCAGGGCATGAAGCTCAAGGCGGGGATGATCTTCACTGTCGAGCCGATGCTCAATGCCGGCAAGCGTCATGTGAAGAACATGCCGGACGGCTGGACCGTGCTGACCAAAGACGGCTCGTTGTCGGCGCAGTGGGAACATATGGTGGCGGTGACGGAGACAGGTTTTGAAGTCCTGACGGCGTGGCCGGATCAGATTGAAGGGTTTGCGCCGATCACCTGAAAAAGGGTCACCGCAGCCCGACACCGGGGTGACCCGAGGGTGATACGCGATCCAATGTAGGAGTGAGCCTGCTCGCGATAGCTGTGTGCCAGACAACAACTATGTTGAATGTTGAACCGCTATCGCGAGCAGGCTCACTCCTACAAGGGGGGGGCCTGAAATATCAGTGGGCGCCGGCCGCTTTGTTTAGGTCGCTGTCGGTCCACTCGGTGTAGACGCAGGCATCCGCCGTGGCCCAGCGCACCCGCACCGAATCCCCGGCCTTGAGCGGCATGCCCGCCGCCGACAACGCTTTGACCGTCATCGAAGTGCCGCCGGAGGTGACCACGCTGCAGGTCTGGCTCTCGCCGAGGAATAGCACTTCCACGACCTGTGCTGAAACCTCGTTCCAGCCCGCCGCCAACGGCTCATCGCTCGCTTGCGGCACGCTCAGCGCCAGGGCTTTTTCCGGGCGCACCATCAGCAGCACATCCTGATCCGTGTGCAAGCCAGCGGTCAGTCGAATCGACAACGACTGCCCTTCAAAACTTGCAACCGCGTTGCCCTGGGCCTTGAGCTTGAGGAAGTTCGAGTTGCCGAGGAACGACGCGACAAACGCATTCGGCGGATTCTGGTACAAGTCATAACCGCTGCCCAGGCCGACAATCTTGCCGTGACTGAAAATCGCGATGCGTTGCGACAGACGCATGGCTTCTTCCTGGTCGTGGGTCACGTAGACGATGGTGATGCCCAGGCGCCGATGCAGCTGGCGCAGTTCATCCTGCAAATCCTCACGCAGTTTCTTGTCCAGTGCGCCGAGCGGTTCGTCCATCAACAGAATGCGTGGCTCATAGACCAGCGCCCGGGCGATGGCGACCCGTTGCTGCTGGCCACCCGACAGTTGTGAAGGGCGGCGATGGGCGAACTGTTCGAGCTGCACCAGTTTCAACATGGCGTCGACACGCTTGTCACGTTCGGCGGCGGCGAGTTTGCGGATCGCCAGCGGAAACGCGATGTTGTCGCGCACCGACAGATGCGGAAACAGCGAGTAACGCTGGAACACCATGCCGATGTCGCGCTTGTGCGGTGGCACATTGACCAGCGACTGACCGTTGACCAGGATCTCGCCGCTGCTTGGCGTTTCGAACCCGGCGAGCATCGACAGCGTGGTGCTCTTGCCCGAGCCGCTGGAGCCGAGGAATGTCAGGAACTCGCCGTCCTTGATGTCCAGCGAAATATTGTCGACGGCGGCAAAGTCGCCGTAGTGCTTGTTCAGGTTGCGCAGGCTGACCAGGGGCTTGTCGTTCTGCTGGGATGCGTCTTTGATCACGGCACTCATGTCGTACTCCTGGCGCTCAAGCGCTGATTTCGTTGCGCCGGCGCAATGCGGCGGCGATCACCATGACCAACACCGACAGGCCGATCAGCAGCGTCGAAGCGACGGCGATCACCGGTGTCAGGTCCTGGCGCAGGGTGGTCCACATTTTCACGGGAAGGGTTTGCAAGGTCGGGCTGGCCATCATCACGCTGAGCACCACTTCGTCCCACGAAACGAGGAAGGCGAAGAGGGCGCCGGCGACCATGCCCGGACGGATCGGCGGGGAGGGCACCTTGAACACCGCTTGCAGGCGCGAGGCGCCGCAGATCACCGCTGCATCTTCAATCGACTGATCGAACAGCTTCAGCGAGTTGATGATCGAGATGATGGTGAACGGCAACGCGACGATCACATGGCTGACGACGAACGCAAACATGGTCCCGGTGTAACCGAGCTTGAGGAACAGCGCATACACCGCCACGGCGATGATCACCAGCGGCACGATCATCGGCAGGGTGAACAGGCCATAGAGCATTTCCCGACCGGGAAAACGCCCGCGCACCAGGGCAAACGCGGTTGGCAAACCGAGGGCTACGGCGCAGATCGTGGTCAGCACGGCGACCTTGAGGCTGGCCGCTGCGGCGTTCATCCAGTCGGCGTTGGAGAAGAACTGGCCGTACCATTTCAATGTCCAGCCCGGCGGCGGGAACACCAGCCATTGCGACGAACCGAACGACAGCAGGACGATGAACACGATCGGCAGCAGCAGGAAAAGGCCGATCAGTCCGGTGGTGGCGTAGAGGCCGAAGCGCATCCGGCGGCTCATGGCATTGGGAGTCAGGAGCATCTCGGCTTACCTCGCGTTGCTGGCGCCAACCGGGGATTCCGGCTGAAGCTTCAGGTAGAAGTAGAACAGCACCAAAGTGATCGCGATCAGCAACGCGGCGCCGGCACTGGCCAGACCCCAGTTGAGGAACGATTGCACCTGCTGAATGATGAACTCCGGCAGCATCATGTTCTGCGCCCCGCCGAGCAGCGCCGGGGTGACGTAGTAACCGAGCGACATCACGAACACCATCAAACCACCGGAGGCCAGACCCGGCCGGCACAGCGGCAGGAACACCCGGAAGAAGTTGGTCCACGGACTCGCGCCGCAGATCGAGCCGGCCTGCAGGATCATCGGATCGATGGCCTGCATGGTCGCCTGCAACGGCAGCACAATGAACGGGATCATGATGTAGCTCATGCCGATCACTACGCCGGTGAGGTTGTGCACCATTTCCAGCGGCTGATCGATGATGCCCATTGCCATCAGAGCCTTGTTGATCACACCGGAGGCTTGCAGCAGCACCAGCCACGAATAGGTGCGGGCGAGCAGGCTGGTCCACATCGACAACAGCACGATGTTGAGGATCCAGCGTCCCCAGCCGCGCGGCACCAGCGTGATCGCCCAAGCCAGCGGAAAGCCCAGCAACAGGCTGAAGATCGTCACCAGCCCGGCCACCGAAAAGGTGTTGAGCAGCACCCGTGCGTACGCCGAGTTGGCGAACAGTTGTTGATAGTTGCCAAGGCCAGGCGTCGGTTCCAGCACGCCACGCAACAGCAGGCCAATCAACGGCGCGAGAAAGAACAGGCCGAGGAACAGCAACGCCGGTGCGAGGTTGCCGGCGCCGCGCCAGCGTTGTCTGAGGGACGGGGCTTGTTGCATCGCAACCGCCTGTTTTGCGTGGGCTGAACCGGCAGCGCTGGTAGCGCTCCCGGAGACAGAGGAGGGACGGGACGCAGTGGCCGCCATTTTTATTTGACCAGCCATTCGTTCCACCGTGTCGCGATGGCTTGACCGTTCTTGGCCCAGTACGCGAAATCAAGAGTGATCTGATCCTTGGCGTAGGCAGTCGGCAGGTTCGGGGCCAGCACCGAGTCCAGGCGCGCCACGCTGTCGACGTTGACCGGGGCGTAGGCAGTCAGGTTGGAGAAGTCGGCCTGGCCTTTGGCACTGCTGGCGTTGGCCAGGAACTTCATCGCCGCGTCCTTGTTTTTCGAGCCTTTTGGAATCACCAGAATGTCGGCCATGACCAGGTTCTGCTTCCAGCTCACGCCCACTGGTGCGCCGTCTTCCTGCAGGGCGTGAATGCGGCCGTTCCAGAACTGGCCCATGCTCGCTTCACCGGAGGCCAGCAGTTGCTGCGACTGCGCGCCGCCGCCCCACCAGACGATGTCTTTCTTGATGGTGTCGAGCTTCTTGAAGGCGCGATCCAGGTCCAGCGGGTAGAGCTTGTCGGCCGGCACGCCGTCGGCCAGCAGCGCCAGTTCGAGCACGCCGGGGCTTGGCCATTTATAGAGAGCACGTTTGCCGGGGTAGGTCTTGGTGTCGAACAGCGCGGTCCAGTCTTGCGGCTTGGCCGCGCCGAGCTTGCCTTCGTTGTAGCCGAGGACGAAGGAGAAAAAGAACGAGCCGACGCCGTAGTCGCTGACGAAACGCGGGTCGATCTTGTCGCGCTGGATGACTTTGAAATCGAGGGGTTCGAGCAGGCCTTCGGCGGCGGCGCGCAGGGCGAAGTCAGCTTCGACATCGACTACGTCCCACTGCACGTTGCCGCTCTCGACCATGGCCTTGAGTTTGCCGTAGTCGGTCGGGCCGTCCTGCACCACGGTGATGCCGCTGGCCTTGCTGAACGGATCGGCCCAGGCCTGTTTCTGCGCATCCTGGGTGCTACCGCCCCAGCTGACAAAGTTCACACTCTCGGCGGCCATCGCGGCCTGGCCGGTCACGCTCAGCAGTCCCGCAAAAAAGATCGCGGTTGCAGCTTTGTTCAACACCATTTTTACGCCCTCATTGTTGTGTTTTTGAGCGGGCTTGCGTTGTTGCCCGCCTGTCGGGAGCAGTAGCTGGACGGTTTTTCAGGTCGCCCGGTCTATGGAATATCATATTATGGTATTCCAAACTTTGTGCAAGCACTTTGCCTTACCGGTTATCTGGCGAATCTGTTTTTTTTGGGGTTGTGAGATGCCGATCTGAAATGCAAAACCCTGTGGGAGGGGGCTTGCTCCCGAATGCGCTCGATCATTCAACATTGATGTCGACTGATACGGAGCCTTCGGGAGCAAGCCCCCTCCCACAGTTGGAATTGTGTTTGGCTTCGGTTATTCGCTGAACGGAATACTCTCGACCACTTCCAGGTCATACCCGGTCAATCCCGCGTATTTCAATGGCGGCCCAAGGTGGCGCAGCTTGCCCACCCCCAGGTTCTGCAGAATCTGCGCCCCGGTCCCGACCTCCGAATAGATCCGCGATTGCGAGCGGCTGAACTGCCGTGGCGGCTGGGTCAGTTGCGGCACGCGCTCGAGCAACGCCTGCGATGACTCGTGATTGGCTAACACCACCACGACGCCATGACCTTCCGCCGCGACCCGTTGCAGCGCCGCCCACAGCGTCCAGTTGCTCGGCCCGCTGTATTCGGCTCCGACCAGATCACGCAGCGGATCGATCACATGCACGCGCACCAGCGTAGGCTCTTCGCGGCGCAGATCGCCCATGACCATCGCCATGTGCACGCCACCCTCGATGCGGTCTTCAAAGGTGATCAGGCGGAAAGTGCCGTGCACCGTCGGCAGCTCACGTTCGCCGATGCGTTCGATGGTGTGCTCGGTGCTCAGGCGATAGTGGATCAGGTCGGCGATGGTGCCGATCTTGATCCCGTGCCTGCGCGCGAACACTTCCAGGTCCGGGCGCCGGGCCATGGTGCCGTCGTCGTTCATCACCTCGACGATCACCGAGGCCGGGGTGAAACCGGCGAGGCGCGCCAGATCGCAACCGGCTTCGGTGTGGCCGGCGCGGGTCAGCACGCCGCCTTCCTTGGCGCGCAGCGGGAAGATGTGCCCGGGCTGCACCAGGTCTTCCGCCCGGGCGTCTTTTGCCACAGCGGCAGCGACCGTACGCGCGCGGTCAGCCGCAGAAATACCGGTGGTGACGCCAGTCGCCGCTTCAATCGACACGGTGAACGCGGTGCTGAACACGCTGCCATTGCTCGGCACCATCTGCTCCAGGCCCAGGCGCTGGCAGTGTTCGTCGGTCAGCGTCAGGCAAATCAGCCCGCGCGCTTCGCGGGCCATGAAGCTGATCGCCTCGGGTGTGCAGCAGTCGGCAGCCAGCAGCAGGTCGCCTTCGTTTTCCCGATCTTCGTCATCGACCAGCAGCACCATTTTGCCGAGGCGATAATCTTCGATGATTTCTTCGATGCTGTTGAAGGCCATGCTGGACTCTCGATGTGGATGAAATTTGTGGTATACCATAATACAAAATTAACCAAGAGGTCACTATGAAGGCGTACTGGATTGCTCACGTGGACATCACCGATCCCGATCACTACAGCCAATACACCCAACGCGCCCCGAAAGCGTTCGCCGAGTTCGGTGCGAGGTTTCTGGCTAGAGGCGGGGGCAGCGAAGCAATGGAAGGTCGGGCGACGCCACAGCGCAGCGTGGTGATTGAATTCGATAGCTACGAGCAAGCGCTGGCGTGCTATCGCTCGGCGGCGTATCAGGAGGCGAAAAGCTACCGCGAGGAGTGGGCGAGGGCGGAGATCGTCATCGTCGAAGGCATCGCCCCGCTTTAAGCCACACTACAAATCCCTTGTGGGAGCGGGCTTGCTCGCGAATGCGGTCAATCATTCAACATTTCTAGCGACTGACACGACGCCTTCGCGAGCAAGCCCGCTCCCACAGGGGTAGAGGTGATGCTCAGCGGATGAAATGAATCTTGCCGCTGTCATCATTGCCCATGTAGATCCCATACACCCCAGCCTGGCGTTCCTCGATATAACGCTCGAGAATCTGCCGGATCGCCGGGTAGTAAATCTGCTCCCACGGGATGTCTTCAGGGGCGAAGAACTTGTAGTCCAGGGTTTCGGGGCCATATTGCCCGGTGATCTCCAGCGCGATGGCGCGGAAGATGATGTACACCTCGCTGATCTTCGGCACGCTGAAAATCGAGTACGGCGAGACGACTTCCGCGCGCACACCGCTTTCTTCCCAGACTTCGCGCAGCGCCGCCTGTTCAGTGGTTTCGCCGCTTTCCATGAAGCCGGCCGGCAGCGTCCAGGTGCCCGGGCGCGGCGGGATCGCTCGTTGGCACAAGAGGTATTTGCCGTCCTGCTCGATGATGCAGCCGGCGATGATCTTCGGATTGACGTAGTGGATGTAGCCGCAGCCGCGGCACATCAGGCGCTCGTGCGTATCGCCCGGCGGTATCTGCTGACCGAGGTCAGGGCCACCGCATTTCGGGCAAAAGCTGGGGCTGAACATGTCAGTGACCTATGCGCGGTTCTTTCAGCGCGATGGGCAGGGTGATGTTCGGCGTGGCGCCGGTCTCTTCCTGCTTGCGCTTGAGGTAATCGAGGGCCACGGTCGCTGCGGCACGGACGTGATCGACACAGGCCTGATGCGCCGCCAGCGGGTCGCCGCTCTTGATCGCCTCGACCATTTTTTCCATTTCCTGGTTACTCGCGCCGCGCCGGTTTTCCTGAGACACCGAGGTCGCACGCAGGTAGCTGATGCGCGCCTGCAGCTGGCGCAGCTGCGTGGCTGCGACATGGTTGCCCGAGCCTTCGAGCAGCACGTCATAGAAGCCCTGCACCGAGTCGATCACCTGTTGCAGTTCGCCGTCCTTGAGCGCCTTGCGGTTCTCGTCCAGGGCTTTTTCCAGGGCTTTGATGTCCTTGGCTTTGGCGCGCAGGGTGAACAGCTGGACGATCAGGCCTTCGAGTACGCAACGCAGCTCATAGATGTCGACCGCATCGGCGAGGGTGATGATCGCCACCCGTGGCCCTTTGGCGTCGGCAAACTCCACCAGACCTTCGGATTCGAGGTGACGCAAGGCTTCGCGAACGGAAGTGCGGCTGACGCCAAGGCGATCGCACAGATCGCGCTCTACCAGACGATCCCCTGGCATGAGCTGGAAATTCATGATCGCGCTACGCAGTTTGTCCAGCACGATTTCGCGCAGGGTAACGGGGTTGCGATTGACCTTGAAGCTGTCGTCGAGTGGCTGGCGTTTCATGGGGTCCGCTCTTGATGTTGGCTGTCCATGCCAGACGGGCATCTAAACAGCCGAGGGGTTAACTGGAGGCCTCGGCGTCGGCTTCGGCGAAGGCTTCACGGGCGAGCCGGAAACTGTCCACGGCTGCCGGAACCCCGCAATAAATGCCGACCTGAAGCAGAATTTCGCGTATTTGCTCACGACTCAGGCCGTTACGCAAGGCGCCGCGCACATGCAGCTTGAGTTCATGCGGACGGTTGAGCGCCGAGATCATCGCCAGGTTGATCATGCTGCGCTCCTTGAGCGACAAACCCTCACGCCCCCAGACATGGCCCCAGCAGTATTCGGTGACCATTTCCTGCAGCGGGCGGGTGAAATCGTCGGCGTTTTCCATCGAGCGCTGCACGTAAGCTTCACCCAGCACCTGAGTGCGGATCTTCAGGCCTTTTTCATACTTTTCGTTACTCATCATTCCTCCTCACAACGCATACCCACCTGTTGGAATGAAACCTGTGGTGAGGGGATTTATCCCCGACCGGGTGCGAAGCAGCCCCAACACCTGCAACCGCGATTTGCCAGACATACCGCGTGCGATGGTTTTACGGCTGCTTCGCAGCCGGTCGGGGATAAATCCCCTCACCACAATGGGCAGTTCCACAGTGGGATGTGTGTGGATCTGTCAGGCCAGGGTCGGCAACGGCCCGAGCTTGCCCTTGTGATAAATCATCGGCGTCACCGGTTGCTCGGGCAGGATCAGGTTCTTCACCGCGCCAACGATAATCGCGTGATCACCACCATCGTATTCCCGCCACAACTCGCACTCGATGATCGCCGTGGCCTTGGCGAGGATCGGGTTGCCGAGTTCGCTCAGATGCCACTCGATGTGCCTGGCCTTGTCTTTGCCTTTACCGGCGAAGGCGTAGGCCTCGGCGGTCTGGTCGGCGGACAGCAAGTGGATCGCGAACTTCTTGCTGTCGCGCAGCACCGGGTAGGTGTCGGAGGCGTAGTTGGGGCAGAACAGCACCAGCGCCGGGTCAATCGACAGCGCACTGAAGGCGCTGGCGGTGATGCCGACGATGCCGCCATCCGGGTCGAGGGTGGTGACCACCGTGACTCCGGACGGGAATGAACTCATGACGTCTTTGTAAATGCCGGGTTCGATCATTTCGCAGGACTCCTAGCGCATCACAAACGGATCAGGCATTGGCGCCTGGGAAAGGTTGATCCACACCGTTTTCAGTTCGGTGTAGGCCAGCACCGAATCGATGCCGCTTTCGCGTCCATAGCCACTGTTCTTGAAACCGCCGATCGGCGCCATCGCTGACACCGCGCGGTAGGTGTTGACCCAGATGATCCCCGAGCGCACGTCGCGGGCGAGGCGATGGGCGCGGCCCAGGTCGCGGGTCCAGATGCCGGCGGCGAGGCCGAACTGCGAGTCGTTGGCGATCGCCAGCGCTTGGGCTTCATCTTTGAAGCGAATCACCGAAGCCACCGGGCCAAAGACTTCTTCCTGCATGATCTTCATCGAATTGCGGTCGCACTCGAACAGCGTCGGCTCGTAGAACCAGCCGTCACCGAGATCGGTGGGTCGCTTGCCGCCCGTGCGTAACCGCGCACCTTCAGCGATGGCATCGGCCACCAGCCCTTCGACCACCGCCAGTTGTTGCGCAGTGGCCATCGGGCCCATTTCGCTGTGGTCTTCCTGCGGGTTGCCGATGCGGATGCGCTGGGCGCGTTCGACCAGGCGGCTGACGAACTCGTCGTAGATTTCGTCCTGCACCAGCAAACGTGAGCCGGACACGCAGCTCTGGCCCGAGGCGGCGTAGATCCCGGCGATGGCGCCGTTGATCGCGCTGTCCAGATCGGCGTCGGCGAAGATGATGTTCGGCGATTTGCCGCCGAGTTCCAGCGACAGCTTGGCGAAGTTCTCGGCGCTGCTGCGCACCACATGCCGGGCCGTGGCCGCGCCGCCGGTAAAGGCGATCTTGCGGATCAGCGGATGGCGGGTGAGGGCGGCGCCGGTGCTCGGCCCGTAACCGGTGACAACGTTGACCACACCCGGCGGAATCCCGGCTTCGAGGGCCAGACGTGCCAGCTCAAGGATGGTAGCCGAGGCGTGCTCGGACGGCTTGATCACGATGGTGTTGCCGGCGGCAAGGGCCGGCGCCAGTTTGATCGCGGTCAGGTACAGCGGACTGTTCCACGGAATGATCGCGGCGACCACACCCATCGCTTCGTGCACGGTGTAGGCGAACAGGTCGGGCTTATCCAGCGGCAGCGTGCCGCCTTCGAGCTTGTCGGCAAGGCCGGCGGTGTAATGGAAGAACTCCGGCAGATAGCTGACTTGGCCACGGGTTTCGCGGATCAGCTTGCCGTTGTCGCGGCTTTCCAGCTGCGCCAGTTGTTCTTTATTTTCAGCGATCAAGTCGCCGAGACGGCGCAGCAGTTTGCCGCGCGCGGTAGCGGTGAGGCCGCGCCAGGCCGGGCTGTCGAAAGCTGTCTGTGCCGCTTGCACGGCACGTTCGACGTCAGCTTCGTCAGCGTCAGGCAGCTCGGCCCAGGCTTGCGCGGAAGCCGGGTTGAGGCTTTCGAAGGTCTTGCCGGAGAGGGCGTCGACCCATTCTCCGCCGATGCACATCTGGAAGCGTGCGAGTGTCATGCAACGATCCCCTTTATTTGGTTTTGTCGGGAGTGTGCGAATTCGAGAAATTCCAGCAGCGTCTGGTTGACCAGGCGCGGCGACTCTACCGGCATCATATGCCGTTGCTCGGGCAGCACCGCAACGTTCGCACCGGGAATGCGCCGGGCCAGTTGCTCGGCCATTTCCGGGGTGGAACCGGGGTCGAGTTCGCCGGTGGCGATCAGCGTCGGTGCCTGAATGCTGCCGAGGTCGTCGGCGCGGTACATGTCTTGAGTCGCGAACAGCTCGTAAGTGGTCAGGTAACCCTGCGGATCGTTGCCGGCCAGGGTCTGGCGAATGGCCGCGATCTGCGCCGGGTTAGCCGCCTGATATTCGCGGCTGAACCAGCGTGACAGCGCCGCTTCGGCGTTGGCATCCGGACCGTGTTCGGCGGCTTGTGCCGTGCGGGCGATGACGCCGGCGCGCTGTTCTTCGCTGCGGTTGAACACGCTGTTCAGGACCACCAGGCTTTGCAGGCGCTCGGGGTAATGCAGGGCAAACGCCCGCGCCACCAGCCCGCCCATGGAGAAGCCGATCACCGCTGCCTGAGGCAGATTCAGGTGGTCGAGCAGCTCCAGCAACTGATCGGCGTAGCCGAGCAGGTCGGTGCCGCTGGCCGGTCGCGGGCTGGCGCCGTGGCCGAGCATGTCGTAGGCGATCACCCGATATTGGCTGGCGAGGCCAACAATCTGGCCACCCCACATTTCTTTGTTCAGGCCCACGCCGTGGATCAAGACCACGGGCTGGCCTTGGCCGGTCGCCAGGTAACTGGTGCCAGCCGGGGTGAGTTCAGCGGTGAGCCGAATCATGGAGCGCTCCTGCAATGCCTTTTTATTGTGATTACTGGGCTTTTTCGGCGGCCAGTTCTTCCAGATCGATGTAGCGGTTACCGATGCGCGGGTGCAGGCGACCACCGTCGGCGCAACCGAGCACCACGACGATTTCGTCGGCACGCGGGGCGTCTTCGATCTGCATTTCCAGGGTGATGTAGTGCGAGCGCTGGCCTTCGTCGTCCTTGTGCATCATCGGGATCTGGATCGAGGTGCCCGGGCCGCCGCGCTTGTTGGTGAAGCTCAGGTAGCTCTTGGCCTTGACCGCTTCGCGGTAGTGATTGCCGAAGCGCAGGGTGTGGATCACCGCCGAGGCGTGTTCGATCTCGCCGTCGGCACCGACGACTGCTGCCTTGCCGTAGGCCTCGATCTTTTCGGCGCCGCCGATGATGCCCACCAGACGCTCGACCATTAGTGCGCCGAGGTCGGAGCAGTTGGCGCGGATCTGCGGTTTCAGGTCCTCGACAAAGCCGTTGCCCACCCAAGGGTTCTTCATCACCACGGCCAGGCCGACCATGGTCACCGGCTTGTCAGTGGCCTTGCCGCCTTCGATGAAGGTTTCTTCGACATAGCTGACGATCTTGCGAATTTCGAAACTCATGAGCTGCTCCGTTGGGGGATTGAGAGTGTCTGTGCGTCTGATGGTATACCATAATACCTATCGTGCAAGTCCCCCACGCAAGATTTGCCGCATCCATCCGGCGAATGGTGATGTATTCACCGTCGACCGCAATCTCGAGTACACCAACAACCCCGTGTGGGAGGGGGCTTGCTCCCGAAAGCGGTGGATCAGTCGACATTTATGGTGGCTGACACGACGCTTTCGCGAGCAAGCCCGCTCCCACAGTGGAGTTCACTCAAAACCTCAGTCTCGCGGTTAACAAAAGATAACGTGGCGCCGATTGTCAGACGTTTCCAAAGCCCGATAGGATGAGCCAGCTTCCCAAGGCGCTCTGGGCTGCGGGTTTCACGGCTATGCTTGTGACCCATCAGTCACCACGAGCACCCTTGCGGCGCCCTAAGGCCGAACGGTCTAACAATAATAAATAGGGGAAGGTCTATGAGTCGTTGCCGCCCGCCGGCGTTACGCAACACCGCGTTGCTGGCCACAGCACTCACTCTGCTGGGCTGTGCTGCCTTGTCGGCACCCGCACTGGCCGCCGAAGCGCCGGCCGACGGGGTGTATTCCACCGAATCGGCCAAAGCCGCCAAAAGCCTGATGCTCGATGTCGCCCACGCCGGCACCCGGTTGGTGGCGGTCGGCGATCGCGGGCACATTCTCTATTCCGATGACCAGGGCAAGACCTGGGCCCAGGCCAAGGTGCCGACCCGGCAACTGCTGACGGCGGTGTACTTCGTCGATGACAAGCACGGCTGGGCCGTGGGCCACGACGCACAGGTGCTTGCCAGCGAAGACGGCGGCCTGACCTGGAATAAACAGTTCGAAGACCTCAAGCGCGAAGCGCCGCTGCTCGACGTCTGGTTCCAGAACGTCAACCACGGCGTCGCCGTCGGCGCTTACGGCGCCTTGCTGGAAACCACCGATGGCGGCAAAAACTGGCAGGACGTCAGCGACCGCCTCGACAACCAGGACCAGTTTCACCTCAACGCCATCGCGGCGGTCAAGGACGCTGGCTTGTTCATCGTTGGCGAGCAGGGCAGCATGTTCCGCTCCCCCGACTGGGGCCAGACCTGGGAAAAACTCCAGGGCCCGTATCAAGGCTCGCTGTTCGGCGTGATTGGCACCGCCCAGGCACAAACCCTGTTGGCCTACGGCCTGCGCGGCAACCTCTATCGCTCCAGCGACTTCGGCAGCACCTGGCAGCAAGTCGAACTGAAAGCCGCACGTGGCTCACTGGAATTCGGCCTGTCCGGCGCGACACTGCTCGCGGACGGCTCGATCGTGATCGTCGGCAACGGCGGCTCGGTGATCAGCAGCAGCGACAACGGTGAAACCTTCAGTGTCTTCAACCGCCCGGACCGCATTTCGCTGTCTTCGGTGACGGCCGCCGGCGACGGCAATCTGATTCTGACCGGGCAGGGTGGCGTTCACACCACGCAGCCAAACGGCGCCGAGATCAATAATAAGAAGGCGGGGCTATGACTTCCTTGAGCACTCATCATCAGGACAAGGCGACGTTTCTCGAACGTCTGATTTTCAACAATCGCCCGGCAGTGATCCTGATCTGCCTGGTGGTCAGCATCTTCCTGTTCTGGCAGGCCACGCTGATCCGGCCGTCCACCAGTTTCGAAAAAATGATCCCGCTCAAGCATCCGTTCATCGAGAAGATGATGGAGCACCGCAATGATCTGGCGAACCTGGGCAACACCGTGCGGATTTCGGTGGAAGCCAAAGATGGCGACATCTTCTCCAAGGAGTACATGGAGACCCTGCGTCAGATCAACGACGAGGTGTTCTACATCTCCGGCGTCGACCGCTCCGGCCTCAAGTCGCTGTGGAGTCCGAGCGTGCGCTGGACCGAAGTGACCGAAGAGGGCTTTGCCGGCGGTGAAGTGATCCCGCAGAGCTATGACGGCTCGCCGGACAGCCTCGACATGCTGCGCAACAACGTCCTCAAGTCGGGGCAGGTCGGGCGGCTGGTGTCCAACGACTTCAAGTCGAGCATCGTCGACATCCCGCTGCTGGAGTCCTACCCGGACCCGCAGGACCAGGGCAAGCTGCTGGCGCTGGACTACCGCCAGTTCTCCCACGAACTGGAAGACAAGATCCGCAACAAGTTCGAAGCGCAGAACCCCAACGTCAAGATCCACATCGTCGGTTTTGCCAAGAAGGTCGGCGACCTGATCGACGGCCTGGTGATGGTGGTGATGTTCTTCGGTATCGCTTTCGTCATCACCCTGATCCTGCTGCTGTGGTTCACCAACTGCCTGCGCAGCACCATCGCGGTGTTGAGCACCACGCTGGTGGCGGTGGTCTGGCAACTCGGGCTGATGCACTTCTTCGGCTTCGGGCTGGATCCGTATTCGATGCTGGTGCCGTTCCTGATCTTCGCCATCGGCATTTCCCACGGCGTGCAGAAGATCAACGGTATCGCCCTGCAATCGAGTGAGGCGGACAACGCCCTGACCGCCGCGCGGCGCACCTTCCGGCAACTGTTCCTGCCGGGGATGATCGCGATCCTTGCCGACGCCGTGGGCTTCATCACCCTGCTGATCATCGACATCGGGGTGATCCGCGAACTGGCGATCGGCGCTTCCATCGGTGTGGCGGTGATCGTGTTCACCAACCTGATCCTGCTGCCGGTGGCGATTTCCTATGTCGGCATCAGCAAGCGCGCGATTGCCAGGAGCAAGAAGGACGCGAATCGCGAACATCCGTTCTGGCGCATGCTGTCGAACTTCGCCAGCCCGAAAGTCGCACCGATCTCCATCGCTCTGGCGCTGATCGCCTTCGGCGGCGGCCTCTGGTACAGCCAGAACCTGAAAATCGGCGACCTCGACCAGGGCGCGCCGGAGCTGCGTCCGGACTCGCGCTACAACAAGGACAACAACTTCATCATCAACAACTATTCCACCAGTTCCGACGTGCTGGTGGTGATGGTCAAGACCGCCACCGAAGGCTGCTCGCGCTACGAGGCGATGGCGCCGATCGATGAGCTGATGTGGAAGATGCAGAACACTGAAGGCGTGCAATCGGCGATCTCGCTGGTGACCGTGTCCAAGCAGATGATCAAGGGCATGAACGAGGGCAACCTGAAATGGGAAACCCTGTCGCGCAACCCGGACGTGCTGAACAACTCGATTGCCCGCGCCGACGGCCTGTACAACAACAGCTGTTCGCTGGCGCCGGTGCTGATCTTCCTCAACGACCACAAGGCCGAAACCCTCGACCGGGCAGTGCACGCGGTGCAGGAATTCGCCAAGGCCAACAACAAGGACGGTCTGGAATTCATCCTCGCGGCCGGTAACGCCGGGATCGAGGCGGCCACCAACGAGGTGATCAAACAGGCCGAGCTGACCATCCTGATCCTGGTGTACATCTGCGTGGCGGTGATGTGCATGATCACCTTCCGCTCGTGGGCGGCGACCCTGTGCATCGTCCTGCCGCTGGTGCTGACCTCGGTGCTGGGCAACGCGCTGATGGCGTTCATGGGCATCGGCGTGAAAGTCGCGACCCTGCCGGTGGTGGCGCTGGGCGTGGGGATCGGCGTCGATTACGGCATCTACATCTACAGCCGTCTGGAAAGTTTCCTGCGGGCCGGGCTGCCGTTGCAGGAAGCCTATTACCAGACCCTGAAATCCACCGGTAAAGCGGTGCTGTTCACCGGTCTGTGCCTGGCCATCGGCGTGTGCACCTGGATCTTCTCGGCGATCAAGTTCCAGGCCGACATGGGCCTGATGCTGACCTTCATGCTGCTGTGGAACATGTTCGGTGCGCTGTGGCTGTTGCCAGCGCTGGCCAAGTTCCTGATCAAACCGGAGAAACTGGCGGGGCAGAAGGGCAATTCGTTGTTTGCCCACTGATCGGCAGGCCTGAAACGACAAAGCCGCAACCCTCGGGTTGCGGCTTTTTTTATCCCGCGAATTTCACACATCCATTGTAGGAGTGAGCCTGCTCGCGATAGCGGTGTATCAGGCAGCGATTCTTTAGCTGATATACCGCTATCGCGAGCAGGCTCACTCCTACAGGGGATTTGTGCAGGTCAGGAGAGCTCGGTGCCAAGCACGGCGCTCAGCGCACTGCGCGCATCATCCAGCTGCACCAGCGTCGCGTGGCGGGCGCCAAGGGCATCACGGTTCTCGATCGCAGTGAGAATCGCCTTGTGTCGTGGCAGCGCCAGCTCATGCAGATTCGGTCGCTGGTTCGAATGCTTCAGCGCCTCGGCAATTGCCACCGAGAGCATGTTGCACAGGTTCGCCAGCAAATCGTTGTGGGTCGCGTCGGCGATGCGGCTGTGGAAGTCCAGATCCGGTTGCAGCAAGGCTTCCGGGGTCGGTGCCGCTTCCATGCGCTGATAGGCTTCGCCGATGGCCGCGATGTCGGCGTCGGTCGCATGCTGGGCGGCGAGGGCGGCGGCGGCCGGTTCGATGATGCTGCGCACGCTGGTCAGCACATTGAAGAATTCATTCTGCGGGCTGCTTTGCATCAGCCAGTGCAACACGTCCGGGTCGAGCATGTGCCATTCCCGACGCGCCTTGACCACCGTGCCGACCCGTGGTCTGGAATACACCAGCCCCTTGGCCACCAGCACCCGCGTGGCTTCGCGCAACACCGGCCGGCTCACCGCGTACTCCTCGCAGAGCAAGGCTTCGGCGGGCAGCTTGTCGTCCGGCAAAAAGCGTCCGGAGACGATCTGCATGCCCAGTTCCTGGACAATGCGCGAGTGCATGCTTTTGCGGTCGGAAGGTTTGCGGTAATCCATGGGGAACGGCGCGATCCTGAGCGATGGAGATGCCGCGCATCATAGCAGGCACCAGACAATCTTGAGGCGGGTAATGATCGTTCCCACGCAGAGCATGGGAACGATCGGTGGAGAAGGTTAGTGAGAGTGGCGCGGTACTTCAGCCCCTCGGCAACCAACGAGGAAGTCGAAGTCACAGCCCTGATCCGCCTGCAGCACATGGTCGATGTACAACTGCCGATACCCACCGACCAGCAACTGTTGCGGTGGCTGCAAATCGGCCATGCGCGCCAACAGTTCGGCCTCCGGAATATCCAGATGCAGCCGTCCGCTGGCGCAGTCGAGTTCGATCCAGTCGCCTTCCTGCACCACCGCCAAAGGCCCGCCGGCCGCCGCTTCCGGGGCGACGTGCAAAACCACCGTGCCGTACGCGGTGCCGCTCATTCGCGCATCGGAGATGCGCACCATGTCGGTCACACCTTGCGCCAGCAGCTTGGCCGGCAGCCCCATGTTGCCCACCTCGGCCATGCCCGGATAACCCTTCGGTCCGCAGTTCTTCATCACCAGAATCGAATCCTTATCGACGTCCAGCTCAGGATCGTTGATCCGCGCCTTGTACATGTCGAAGTTCTCGAACACCACCGCACGCCCACGATGCTGCATCAGTTCAGGTGTGGCGGCGGAGGGCTTGAGCACGGCACCCAGCGGCGCCAGATTGCCGCGCAACACGCAGATACCGCCGTCGGCGCGGATCGGGTTGTCGAGGGTGCGGATCACTTCGTCTTCGCCATAGATCGGCGCGTCCTTGGTGTTCTCGCCCAGGGTTTTGCCGTTGACGGTCAGCGCATTCGGATTGGGGATCAGATTGGCCTCGCCGAGACGGCGCAGCACCGCCGGCAAACCACCGGCGTAATAGAACTCTTCCATCAGGAAACGCCCGGATGGCTGCAGGTCGACGATGGTCGGCATGCCGCGACCGATACGCGTCCAGTCGTCCAGATTCAGCTCGACGCCGATGCGTCCGGCGATGGCTTTCAGGTGGATCACCGCATTGGTCGAACCGCCAATAGCCGCGTTGACCCGAATGGCGTTTTCAAACGCTTCCTTGGTCAGAATCTTCGACAGACGAAGGTCTTCGCGAACCATCTCCACCGCACGCATCCCGGACATGTGTGCCAGCACATAACGCCGCGCATCCACCGCCGGAATCGCCGCGTTGTGCGGCAAGGACGTGCCCAGTGCTTCGGCCATGCAAGCCATGGTCGACGCGGTGCCCATGGTGTTGCAGGTGCCCGCCGAACGCGACATGCCGCCCTCGGCCGCAAGGAAATCGTCAATGGTAATGGTGCCGGCCTTGACCTGTTCGCTGAGCTGCCAGACCACGGTGCCGGAACCGATGTCCTTGCCCTTGTGCTTGCCGTTGAGCATCGGCCCTCCGGTGACGACGATCGCCGGCACATCGCAACTGGCTGCGCCCATCAGCAGCGCCGGAGTGGTTTTGTCGCAGCCGGTCAGCAGCACCACGCCGTCAATCGGGTTGCCGCGAATCGCCTCTTCGACGTCCATGCTCGCCAGGTTGCGGGTGAGCATGGCGGTGGGGCGCAGGTTTGACTCGCCATTGGAGAACACCGGGAATTCCACTGGAAAGCCACCGGCCTCGATCACCCCGCGTTTGACGTGCTCCGCGATCTGGCGGAAGTGCGCGTTGCACGGGGTCAGTTCCGACCAGGTGTTGCAGATGCCGATGATCGGCTTGCCATGGAACTGGTGGTCGGCGATGCCCTGATTCTTCATCCAGCTGCGGTACATGAAGCCGTTCTTGTCGGCAGTGCCAAACCATTGGGCCGAGCGCAGGGTGGGTTTCTTCTCAGACATGATCGATTCTCTTATTGTAAGACTATTGTTTGCGATTCACGGCTAAACATAAGCTCAAAATCGGCGGTTTGGAAGTGTTGTTGGGTAATTAGTATTACTATATAGTCATTTTCGACGGAGGGATTGGCCCTGGCGGTTTTCCGCGAGAGGCGTCCCCCGAGGTTCTATAAAAACAACAATCGGAGACCGACCCCATGAGCCAGGAATTGCGGCTTATCCGCCGCATCACGCTGAAACTGATTCCCTTCCTGATCCTGCTGTACCTGATCGCCTATGTGGATCGCTCCGCCGTCGGCTTCGCCAAGCTGCACATGGGCGCTGACATTGGCATTGGTGATGCGGCTTATGGCCTCGGCGCCGGGCTGTTTTTCATTGGCTACTTCCTGCTGGAAATCCCCAGCAACCTGATGCTCGAACGCTTCGGTGCGCGGCGCTGGTTCGCGCGGATCATGATCACCTGGGGCGCAATCACCATCGGCATGGCGTTCGTCCAGGGCCCGCACAGTTTCTACGTGATGCGCTTTCTGCTCGGCGCGGCAGAGGCGGGGTTCTTTCCCGGCGTTCTGTACTACATCACTCAATGGTTCCCGGTGCGCCATCGCGGCAAGATCCTCGGGCTGTTCATCCTCTCCCAACCGATCGCGATGATGATCACCGGCCCCGTGTCCGGCGGCTTGCTGGGCATGGACGGGATCCTCGGCCTGCACGGCTGGCAGTGGCTGTTCATCGTCATTGGCACCCCGGCAATCCTCCTGACCTGGCCAGTGTTGCGCTGGCTGCCGGACGGCCCGCAGCAAGTGCAATGGATGGAGCAGAGCGAGAAAGACTGGCTGACCGGCGAGCTGAAAAAGGATCTTCAGGAGTACGGCCAGACCCGTCACGGCAACCCGCTGCATGCGCTCAAGGACAAACGCGTGTTGCTGCTGGCGCTGTTTTATCTGCCGGTGACCCTGAGCATTTATGGCCTCGGCTTATGGCTGCCGACACTGATCAAACAGTTCGGCGGCAGTGATCTGGTCACCGGTTTCGTCTCGTCGGTGCCGTACATCTTCGGCATCGTCGGTTTGTTGATCGTGCCGCGCAGTTCCGACCGTATGAATGATCGCTACGGGCATCTGGCGGTGCTGTATGTGCTGGGCGCGATTGGCCTGTTCTTCAGTGCATGGCTGTCGTTGCCGGTGGCGCAACTGGCAGCGCTGTGCCTGGTGGCGTTTGCGCTGTTTTCCTGCACGGCGGTGTTCTGGACCTTGCCCGGGCGGTTCTTCGCTGGTGCCAGTGCGGCGGCGGGAATCGCCTTGATCAACTCGGTGGGTAACCTCGGTGGCTACATCGGGCCGTTCGTGATCGGCGCGTTGAAGGAGTGCACCGGGAATCTGGCGTCGGGGTTGTATTTCCTGTCGGGGGTGATGGTGTTCGGTTTGATTTTGACCGGCGTGGTTTACCGCGTGCTTGAGCGCAAACACGTCCTGCCGGCTGACCAATTTGCCGCCAGTGCACGCGGCGCCACACGCACCTGAATACGCCGAACAACACATAACCCATGTGGGAGCGGGCTTGCTCGCGAAAGCGGTGGGTCAGTCACCATCATCGTTGAATGACACACCGCTTTCGCGAGCAAGCCCGCTCCCACAGGGGGAACTGCGGTGTTTTGAGGGAATAGGAGAAAATCATGCATCTGGTTCAATTCGAATTGATTAACGGCGAGCGTCGTATCGGCGTGGTCGACCACGGTCTGGTGCGCGAAGTCCAGGACGCACGCGCCACACGCGATCTGGCGCTGGCCGCCGTCGAGGCCGGCAAAAGCCTTGAGCAGCAAGTGCAAACCCTCGGCCTCGGCATCAGCCATGACTACGCCGAACTGCTGAACAGCCGGCGCATCCTGCCGCCACTGGATCACCCGGACCCGGCGCACCTGCTGGTCAGTGGCACCGGCCTCACGCACCTGGGCAGCGCCTCGGCGCGAGACAAAATGCACCAGCACGCCGCTGACGAAGCGCAAATGACCGACACCATGCGCATTTTCAAATGGGGCGTGGAGGGCGGCAAACCGGCGACGGGGCAGGCGGGGGTGCAACCGGAGGGGTTCTACAAAGGCGACGGCAGCATCGTCGTCCGTCCGGGCGAAGCCTTCCCGCTGCCACCGTTCGCCGAAGACGCCGGTGAGGAGCCGGAAATGGCCGGCCTCTACGTCATCGGCCACGACGGCAAACCGTATCGCCTCGGCTTTGCGGTGGGCAACGAGTTCTCCGACCACGTCATGGAACGCAAGAATTACCTGTACCTGGCGCACTCGAAACTGCGCAGTTGCAGTTACGGCCCGGAACTTCGTACCGGCGAATTGCCGCAACATCTGGCCGGCACCAGCCGCATCCTGCGCGACGGCGAAGTGCTGTGGCAGAACGAGTTTCTCAGCGGCGAAGCCAACATGTGCCACAGCCTCGCCAACCTTGAATATCACCACTTCAAGTACAGCCAGTTCCTGCGTCCGGGCGACGTGCACATTCACTTCTTCGGCACCGCTACCCTGTCGTTCGCCGATGGCATTCGCACACAACCGGGCGACGTGTTCGAGATCAGCCAGGCTGAATTCGGCGCACCGCTGGTCAACGGCATTGCTCCGGCAGCAGCGGTTTTTCAACCGGACAGCATCGGCACCCTTTAAGGAGATCCCATGACTCAGATCCTCGGCCACAACTACATCGGCGGTCAGCGCAGTGCCGCTGGCAACGTCAAACTGCAATCTGTCGACGCAACCACGGGCGAACAGTTGCCGCACGATTTCATCCAGGCCACCGCTGAAGAAGTCGACGCCGCCGCCAAGGCCGCTGCCGCCGCGTACCCGGCGTATCGCAGCCTCAGCGCCGAACGCCGTGCGCAGTTTCTCGACGCGATTGCCGATGAACTGGATGCGCTGGGCGATGATTTCGTTGCCGTGGTCTGCCGCGAAACCGCGCTGCCAGCGGGGCGGATTCAGGGCGAACGCGGTCGCACCAGCGGCCAGATGCGCCTGTTCGCCAAAGTCCTGCGGCGCGGTGATTTCTATGGCGCACGAATCGACCTGCCGTTGCCGGATCGCCAGCCGTTGCCGCGCCCGGACCTGCGCCAATACCGCATCGGCCTCGGTCCGGTTGCGGTATTCGGTGCGAGCAACTTCCCTTTGGCGTTTTCCACCGCTGGCGGCGATACGGCTTCGGCGTTGGCGGCCGGGTGCCCGGTGGTGTTCAAGGCCCACAGCGGCCATATGGCTACAGCAGAACTGGTCGCTGATGCATTGATTCGCGCGGCGGAAAAAACCGCCATGCCGGCCGGGGTGTTTAACATGATCTATGGCGGGGGCGTTGGCGAATGGCTGGTCAAGCATCCGGCGATTCAGGCAGTGGGCTTCACCGGTTCGCTCAAGGGCGGTCGGGCGCTGTGCGACATGGCCGCAGCGCGGCCGCAACCGATTCCGGTGTTCGCCGAGATGTCGAGCATCAACCCGGTGATCGTTTTGCCGCAGGCGTTGGCCGAGCGTTCGGAGTCCATCGCCCGTGACCTGACTGCCTCGGTAGTGCAGGGCTGCGGTCAGTTCTGCACCAATCCCGGACTGGTCATCGGTATCCGCTCGGCGCAATTCAGCGCCTTCGTGCAGCAAGTCGCCGGGCTGATCGGCGATCAACCGGCGCAGACCATGCTCAACGCCGGCACCCTCGACAGCTACGGCAAAGGCTTGCACAAGCTCCTGGCGCATCCCGGCATCGAACATCTGGCAGGCCAGACGCAGCAAGGCAATCAGGCATTGCCGCAACTGTTCAAGGCGGATGTCAGCCTGTTGATCAACGGTGATGAAGTGCTGCAGGAAGAAGTGTTTGGCCCGACCACGGTGATCGTCGAAGTGGCGGACAATGCCGAGCTCAGCTCGGCGCTACAGGGGCTGCATGGACAGCTGACGGCGACGATTATCGGTGAGCAGGCCGACTTCGAACGCTTCCCGGAACTGACGCCGTTACTCGAGCAGAAGGTCGGGCGGATCCTGCTCAATGGTTACCCGACCGGAGTCGAAGTGTGTGATTCGATGGTGCATGGCGGGCCGTATCCGGCAACGTCCGATGCCCGTGGCACGTCGGTGGGGACCCTGGCGATCGATCGCTTCCTGCGTCCGGTGTGCTTCCAGAACTACCCGGATTTTATGCTTCCCGAGCCGCTGAAGAATGGCAATCCATTGCGCATCCAGCGGCTGGTCGATGGCAAGCCGTCACGCGACGCCCTGTAAATCGCGCCGCCCCCCCCCTGTGGGAGCGGGCTTGCTCGCGAAGGCATTCTTTCAGTCAGTGATTCATTGCCTGACACACCGCTTTCGCGAGCAAGCCCGCTCCCACAAGGATCTCCAGCGACAATGAGCTATCATTTGCCCTTTCCCCCCTAAGAAAGACTGTTTGCCATGACTGCCCAAACCCTTCTCGACGTCCTCGAACACTGCGATATGGTCGAAATCGATGGCTTGCACGCCTTCGAATTCGCCCTCGACGAAGATGACAACCTGCACATCGAATGCATCGACGGCCGAGCGGCCAAGCATTGGGAGTTCACCCCGGCTCAGGTTGAGGCAGCAACGTTTGACGAAGACCTGCAGAGCTGGCTGATCATTGGTTTTGCCAGCGACACCAAGACCACTGGCGAACACCGCCTGGTCTGTCTCGGCGATGTAGTCAGCAGCAGCGACGATGAGGATGACACTGATGAAAATGCGTAAATTCTGGCCGCTGCTGATGGCCGGCAGCGTCGGCGTGATGGGCCTTTCCAGCGCCAGCGCCGAGAATTATCAATTGCTGGTCGGCTCGTACACCGCCGGCACCAGCCAGGGCATCTATCGAATGAATTTCGACAGTGCCACCGGCCAGATCGCCGCCAAGCCGCTGCAAGTAGTGAAGAGCGAAAACCCGTCGTGGCTGACCCTGTCCAAAGACCAGCATCGTCTGTTTGTGGTCAATGAAAACGGCCCGGGCCAGAAAGACCCGGTCGGCCGCGTCAGCAGCTATTCGATCGATCCGAAAACCCACGCCCTGACTCTGATCAATCAGGTGCAGAGCCTGGGCAACGAACCGACCCATTCGAGCCTCAGCGGTGACGCCAGCCACTTGTTCGTCAGCAACTATTCGGTGGTGGAAGATCCGGGTGGAACGCTGGCGGTATTGCCGGTCGGTGCCGACGGCAAACTCAAACCCGTCGTGCAGATGAGCGCGCACCCGGCCAGCCGGGTCAATCCCGAGCGCCAGGCCTCGAACCACGTGCACTCGACTGTTTCCTCGCCGGACGGTCGCTACGTGTTCTCCAATGACTTGGGCGCGGACAAGGTGTTCATTTACCAGTTCGACCCGAAAGCCAACCCGGAGCTGCCGTTGACCCCGGCGAAAACCGCTTCCGTCGCCATGCCCGCCGGCAGCGGCCCGCGCCATCTGCTGTTCAGCGCTGATGGCAAACACGCCTGGCTGACCATGGAGATGAGCGCGCAGGTCGCGGTTTTCGATTATAACGACGGCGTGCTGACCCAGACGCAGCTGGTCGATCTGGCAGCCGGTCAGCCGACTTCGGACAAGGCCGGTGCGGCGCTACACGCCTCGGCGGATGGCAAGTTCCTCTACGTCAGCAACCGTGGCACTGCCAATCAGTTGGTGGTGTTTGCGATTGATCCGGCGAGCGGCCAGCTCAAAGAGCTGCAAAAACGCTCGGTGGAAGGTGATCACCCGCGCGAGTTCAGCCTCGACCCAAGTGGCAAATTTCTGCTGATTGCCAACCAGAAGAGCAACGAAATTGTCGTCGTCGAACGCGATGCCAAGACCGGGCTGCTCGGCAAAACCGTGCAAAAACTGCCGATGGACGCGCCGAGCGATCTGAAATTTCTGCTCGGCAAGTAATCGCTCGCGCCAAGATTGTAGACACAGCAAAACGGGCATCAACTGATGGGTTGATGCCCGTTTTTATTGCACGTGAAATACCGCAGAAGCTGACTACTAATCGAATAACTTCAAATCAATGCCCTCTGTCGCCAAGGCACGTTGCACCGCAGGTCGCTCGATCACCGATTGCACAAGGCGATGCCAGGCGGGAAACGACTTATTCATATCCAGATCAATCCACTTACCCCAGATCCAGAAAACCAACAACACCGGGTGGACAACGTTATATCCACGTAATACCGATGGGCCCTGTGCCTCGACAATGTGCTGCTCGATAAACCTGTAGTTATCCATGACATTGCGCCGGCCCTTTTCGACAATGGCGGGGAATAGATTTTCATCGTCAACAAACCGCTGTGGTCGCCAGACCTGACCATAAGAAAGACTGTGCACTGTTCCGGATAACCAGTTCAGCCATTCGAGGCAACGGCCCAACTCCCCAGGCGTGCCGGGAATAAAACGCCCGGTTTTTTCTTCAAGCGCAAGATAGGCAAGGATGGCGGGTAACTCCGTCAACACCCCGGCTTCTTCCCCAATCGGACTGTCCAGACAAAGCAGGGCAGGGACTCGTCCCTTCGGATTAATGCTCAGGTACTCGGGTGTTTGGGTACCAATGCCCTTCAGGGCCGAGCGCAATTCAAGTTTGAACGGCTGTGCCAATTCTTCAAGAAGGATATGGGCGGCCAGTGAACAGGCGCCCGGCGAGTAATAAAGAAGGTACATACAGGCCTCGGGTAAACGTCGTTGTTTTTAATGGAAATCCCTATCGCGGCCGAGTCTATCACTGTTCCAGAGGTGCGGGTAAGGCGCCGCGATAGTTGCAGAAAACGTTGAAGGTACGAACAAGAATTTTATGCACCTGTAGTTTCCTACAGTGTACATAAAGTTGAAATAACGACTAAATGGCAGCGCTTTCCAGAGATCTTGGCAATTGCCGGATTTTCCAGGTTGGCGTGATTCGAAGATGAACGACGAAGGAACGTCCAGATGCCATACGTAGTTGGGAAAGAGTGTCTCTCGTGCAAATCTACAGTCTGTGTAGATGTCTGTCCTGTCGACGCATTTCGCGATGCCGACTACCAACTGGTCATTTGTCCGGATACCTGCATCGAATGCGGTGTATGTGAGCCTGAGTGTCCTGTCGACGCAATAATCAATCCCGAAGAGTACTCGGGTGAAAACCACGACGTGATAACCCTGAATTCAGAGTTGTCGAAAACGTCGCCGGTGATTTTTAAATCAGTCACTGCACAGTAACTACGGAAAACAACTTATAAGGATGTTCACAATGAAGGTGGAAGGGTTGAACCTGCTTGAATGGTTTGTTGCGATGGAACGCAACCCTGATGAATGGAACTTCGTTAACGAAGATTTCGATATTCGCAGGAACGTTAATCAGTTGGCTCGATTGCTGGTGCACGACGCCTATGTCAATAAAAACCAGGATGCGCTCGCCACGTTGCATGAGTGCCTGGCGATCATTTATCGAAACGAGTTCGAGTGCACCCGTATTGAACAAGTCAATGCGGACCGTCGACCGATTGTCAGCGACGTTCAGTCGGTGCTGGAGGGCGCCATGCTCCAGTATGAAATGCAAGGTCTGTCGGATGCCGACGTCAGCGGTTTTCCGGCCAATGGCAAGGAATATGTCAAATGGCTGAAAAAACTGGTGTCAAAGAGCCCATCGAGTGTGCATCCGTTTTACACGCACTTTCTCAGTGAGGAAGCAACAGCGACGGACGTTAAGTACTACTTGATTCAAGAGACCAATCTTGATCCGAAGTTCGACGATATTCAGGCGTTTATGCAGATCGGTTTGCCGGTTGGGCAAAAGCTCGAACTGGCGAAGAATTACTTCGATGAAATGGGTAATGGCGTCGAGGCCGACGTACATTCCAGAATGTTTGCACAGACACTGAGGGCTACGGGTGTGGACGATTCCGATATGTCCAGCGCGATGCTGCTGCAATCGATCGTTTCCGGCAACGTCAGTTCCTGCCTCGCATTGTCTCGTCGGCATTACTTCAAAGCGGTTGGCTATTTCGGTGTGACTGAATATCTGGCACCACGCCGACATATTGGTGCATTCGTGGAATTTTCACGGTTCCCGTCTCGTGATCCCAGGCGTGCGCGGTGCGTTATCAATCCCGTTGATAACTGCTACTGCTACAAAGCATTTCAAGCAAGCAACCCTCGAGCGTTAAGTTTGCTTCACGGCCCAACCGGGCAAAGCAAGCCAACCGAACACGAGGGTTACCGCCATGAACTTCAATCTCTTCTCCGTCATCGCCGCTTCCGCTATCTCTGCCACCGTAGCGCTGCCAGCCAGTGCCAACGTTGAGATCGCCGGCAAAAAATCCCACACCCAGAGCTACACCCAGAAATACCTGCAACAGAGCGCCAACTTCTACGCCGCGCTGGATCACAAAATCCAACACTGAGCGCCCCACGCTGCATCCGATATGCAGGAGCGAAGTCACTTGCGTCGATGATCGTTGTCACGATCGGCGGCCAGAAAAGTGATGTCGCTCCTGCATATCGCATTTTCGGTTCCCATAAATATTCTGCAACGCCCGCATAGAGCGGCTTAATGATCAACCGAGTTGATGTTCACTATGGATAACCCTGAGTGGTTGCTTCGGCTTTTTTGATTGATCCTGACGGCACTGAAACATGCCCACGGAGAACATCATGGCCAGTTCAATCATTATCTCAGCCAAGCGCGGCGCCTACCTGGCCATCGGTCTTTACCTGGTCCTGGTGTTGTTCGTCAGCGTCGCCTCGCACACTCAACACGACTTCGACGCACCGATCGAGGTCGCACACCCCGGCATCCAGTTCGAACACCGCGCGCAAGGCGTGCTGGTCGGTGGGGCTGAACTGGCAGGAGTGGGCGGAGCATGAAAGGCTACAGACTTTGGGTCATCGCCGGTCTGGCACTGATGACCAATGGCGCTGCATTACTCGGCTTCGGTCAGGGTTCGGTCGGCGCGCTGGCACGGGCCATAGAAAGCAATCACAACATCGCGCACAACATCGAACGGGCTAATTCGCAAGGATTGCTGGCCGGTAATCCGCCGATCAAGGCTGAGGTCGATTTCCTCGGGCCGTTTGAAGTGGATTGCTCGGCACTGGGGATGTGCCAGGTGCTTGCATAGGCAACACGATCCATTGTGGTGAGGGGATTTATCCCCGACGGGCCGCAGAGCGGCCCCCAAATGCCACAACGGGATCTCTCTGGTACACCGCGCGACTGGTTTACGACTGCTGCGCAGCCGATCGGGGATAAATCCCCTCGCCACAGGAGGTCTTCTTTTTAACAGGGGCGCCGGGGGTTACTTCTTCATGATTGAGGTGAACAGCTCGGACTCGAGCAAGCGCTGCAACCACGCCTGCAAACGAACATAAGGCGTCTGCGCAAACCACTCGCGATTGACATGCGCGAACTGGCGCACGAACGGCAGCAATGCCACATCCGCCAGACTCAAGTGGCCGGCCAGCAAGTAATCGCGCCCCGCCAGCAACTCATCCAGCTTCTGCAAAAACAACGCCCCTTCAGCGCGATATACCTCCATCGGCTGCTCGGGATAGCGCTCGGCGTACTTGTAGCGATTCAGGTGCACCTTGAACACTTGATCGTTGCCCTGAATCAGCTTGTCCATCCATAACGCCCCGAACGAATCCCCGTCGAGCAGCCAGTCATCCGGATCATGCTGCGCCAACGCCCAGCGCATGATTTCCATGCTCTCGTCGATCACCCGGCCACCGGCATCCAGCACCGGCACCGTACCTTTGGGCGAGATCGCCAGCATCTCGGCGGGGTTGGCCTTGAGGCTGACTTCGACGATGTTCACCGGCACCCCCGAATAACGCAGGGCCATCCGCGCGCGCATCGCGTACGGGCAGCGGCGGAACGAGTACAGCGTGTTCATTTCACCTCCAGGGTGCTCAGGCCATTGCCCTGGCGCCGCACCTGAATCTGCACCGGAATCCGTTCGTGCATTTCCTGCACGTGGGAAATCACCGCAACCTTGCGCCCTTGGGCCTGCAAGCCGTCGAGGGCGTCCATGGCCAGTTGCAGCGATTCCGGATCGAGGCTGCCGAAGCCTTCGTCGATAAACAGCGATTCGATTTTCAGCGTGCTCGATGCCATCGACGCCAAGCCCAGCGCCAGTGCCAACGACACCAGGAACGTCTCGCCACCGGACAGCGAATGCACCGAACGCAGTTCGTCGCCCATCTCGGTGTCCATCACCAGCAGGCCGAGCATGCTGCCGCCGCGTTTCAGGCGATAGCGTTTGACCAGTTGCCGCAACTGCACGTTGGCGTGATGCACCAGCAGGTCGAGGTTATAGGCCTGGGCGATCTTGCGGAACGTGTCGCCGGTGGCCGAGCCGATCAACGCATTCAAACGCGCCCAGCGCTGATACTCGGCATAGGCGTCGGCAATCTGTTGCGCCAGCGCCTGATTGGCGTTCTGCCGGCGCTGGTCTTCAGCCTGTTCGGCGCGCAGTTCGGCGCATTGTTGCTCGCTGAGGTTGAACTGGTTTTGCAGCTCGGCGAGCGCACTGGCGAGTTTTTCGGCATCGAGATTGCCGTTGTGCTGCGCCTGATGATCGGCCAGACGCTCGTCACGTTCCTGCAACAGAACCTTGGCCTGCTCGATGGTTTTTTCATTGTGCTGCAAGCGCTGGCGCAGTTCGCCGACCTGAGCGTCATCAACGCGCAGCAGGTCTTCGAGACCACCGTCGTCCAGCTCAGGATGACGTGCGCGCCAGTCGGCGATTTTGCCCGTCAGTTCGCGGTCTTCGTTTTCCAGGGACTGCTGACGCTCTTGTTGCGCCTTCAACTGCGTAACGATCTGCACAAGTTGCGTGCGCACGTTCTGCAACTGCGCAGCAGTGCTGTTCTCGGCGTTGCGCGCCTGCTCCACCGCCTGCTCCAGTTGCTGCTGCCAGTGCTCGGCGCTGCTGTGTTCGCCCAGCAGTTGCGCAAGTTTCGCCTGACAGGCCTGTTGCTGCTCGGCCAGTGCGCTGAACTGCTGCTCGGCGCCTTGCAGTTGCTGTACGCGGCCGAGCTGGCGATCCTGTTCCTTCTCCAGCGTCTGCTGACATTGCTGCTGTTCGGCCAATTCTTCCTTTTGCTGCTCGACCTGCGCCAGGCGCTCGGCAATCTGCCGATCGAGTTGCATGAAGGTCGCCGCCGGCTCCACGCGCAAGGCTTCGAGGGTGTCGGTTGGCAGCAGGCTGGCGAACGCGGTGAGTTCTTCGTCGAGGCGCTGACGGTCGCTGCTCAGTTCGCGTTGTTGATTGCTCAGGTGCTGCGCGGCTTGTTGATGCGCGGTTTCGGCATTGCGCAGTTGCTGGCTCAGGCGCGCGGCATCCTGTTGCAGGGTGAGCAGGGCGCTCTGGCGTTGTTCGTCCTGAGTGATGCTCTGGTTCAACTGCTCGTTTTGCCGGGTCAGCCAGGCGTCGCGCTGGTCGGCGTCCTGATTGAACAACGCAGTTGCCAGCGGATGCGCCTGCAGACTCGGCGCCAGTGCCTGCAGTTGGGCGGTCAATTGTTCTTGCTGTTGCAGCAGCTCTTTCTGCCGGGCGATCACGCCGCCGACGTCGGCGCGTAGCTCGGTGAGTTTTTCCTTGAGCTGATCCACCGCTTGCTGCGCCGAGGCCTGCTCACTTTCATCGTGGCGACCGAGGCTTTGCAGCAGCGCTTCAGGCTGGTGATACGGGTGTTCGTTACTGCCGCAGACCGGGCACGGCTGGTCGTCCTGCAACTGCGCGCGCAGCTCTTCGACACTGGCACTGCGAGCCAGACGCTGGCGTTCGAGCAGTTCACGGGTGACGTTGAGGGTTTGCTCGGCGACCGTAAGCTCGGCTTTGCTTTTCACCCCGTCCTGGGTGAGGCGTTCGCGCTCTTGCTGTGCATCGAGCAGGCGCTGCTGCAGCTCGGCGCCGCGTTTTTCCAGCTCCTGCTGACTGGCCCAAAGCCGCGTCATGTCTTCGATGGCGCGCAGCTGTTTGCGGTTGTCCTGCAACAGGTTGCCGAGGATGCCGATCTGCTCGGCGACGGCATCCGGCTCCGCGCCGGCTTCTTTGAACAGCACTTCCAGTTGTTGTTTTTGTGCGGCCAGCGCTTCGGCGCTGTGCGCGGCGTTCTGTTCGAGACTGGCCAGTTCGGCTTGCCCTTTGTTCAGACGATTGCCGATCAGCATCAACTGCTGCAGGCGATCGCGGTAAGCATTCCACGCGTCGCTCAACGGCGCCAGATGCGCACTCTGTTCCAGTTCGGTGGCGATTTTCTGCAGGCGTTCGGCGACTTGAGTCTGCTTATCCTGCAAGGCTTGAATGGCGCTCAGGCCTTGCGTGCAGGCTTGCTCGGCGGACTGGCGAGCCTCGGCGCTGAGGGCGGTGTCCTTGGCGAGGCGGGCGAGGGTGCTTTGTTCCTCGAAAGCCTGACGCAGCGGCGCGGCGCTTTCGCTGTGTCGCTGCTGCGCTTCGCTCAGGGCGATCTTTGCCGACTCGAGCACTTGCTCCAGTTGCGTCTGGCGTTCACCGAGTTCGCCGTGTTGGCGGGTGTGCGCGGTAATCTGTGCCGCCAGCGGCGTCAGTTGCGCATCGAGTTCAGTCTTGCGGGCGAACTGGTGACGTTGCGGGGCGAGTTGTTCCAGACGCGTGAGCTTCAAGCGTTCACCGGCCAGACCTTCCCACTGTTGTTGCGCACTGTGCAGTTGCTCGGTGGCGGCTTGTTGCGTGTCCTGCAACTGGCGCAAATCCTTGAGCCAGCTGTGCTGTTGCTCGAGCTGCTTGAGCTGCGCCTGTTGCAACTTCAACTGTTGCTGAGCGGCGTTGAAGCGTTCGTCCAGCTCGGCCCGGGCCTCGGGCGCCAGCGGGGTGACGCCGGTGGCCTGATCCTGCAGCAGCTTATGCGCTTCGCGGGCCTCTTTGGTCTTGTCGAAGGCGCGGCGGCCGAGGCGGGTGTACAGCGCCGTGTCGGTGAGTTTTTCCAGCAGTTCGCTGCGGTCGTTGTCGTCAGCCTTGAGGAACGCACTGAACTCGCTCTGCGCCAGCAGCACGGCGCGGGTGAACTGTTCGAAGTTCAGGCCGAGCGCGGCTTCCAACTGGGTTTTGTACTCGCCTTTCTGGCTAGCGAGCAGTTGATCCTGATCGATGTCGCGCAGGCTTTGACGGCTGGCCTGCAGTTTGCCGCCAGCCTTCTCGCGAGCGCGATTGGCTTCCCAGCGAGCGCGATAGCGGCGGCCATCGACGCCGACAAAGTCCACTTCGGCATACCCTTCACCGGTGCCGCGCCGCAGCAAGGTGCGCGGGTCGCCGGTGGCGATTTCACCGTCAGCGTCCGGAACCTTGGCGTCGCGACCGGTATTGTTCAGACGCGGCACGGCGCCGAACAGCGCCAGACACAACGCGTCGAGCAGGGTACTTTTACCCGCACCGGTTGGCCCGGTGATTGCGAACAGCCCGGCACTGGCCAGCGGTTCGGCGGTGAAGTCAATTTCAAACGGCCCGGCCAGCGAGGCGAGGTTCTTCAAGCGAATGGCGAGAATCTTCATGGCTGCTCGCCCTCCAGTTGTACGTCCTGCAGCAGTTCGGCGAAGTCCTTCAGCGTCTGTTCATCGACTTCGTTGCCGTAGTTGTCGAGCCAGGCGCGGCTGAACAGTTCCTGTGGGGTGAGTTGATCGAGTTCGATCAACGCGCTGCTGTCGTCGCTGCCATCGGCGCCACGGTTGCCGGCGTACTCGGCGGCGATCCGCACCAGACGCACGGCTTTGCCTTGCAGGGCGCTTTCCACCTGGTAGCGCAGGTCCGGCTGTGGCTCGTCGAGAGTCACGCGCACTTCCAGCCACGGCTGGCGCTGGGTTTCGGCGAGCAGGTCGATGTTCGGCAGGTCTGCCAGTTGCAGCAGGATCTCCGCCAGCGGCGCCGGGCCGATCCGTTGCAGGTTGACCGATCTCGGGATCAGTTTCGGTTCGACGCTGACCAGGGTTTCGCCATCGAGGGTGATGTCGAGAATCTGGTGTTGATAGCCGATTTCCGAGAACGACAGCGGAATCGGCGAGCCGCTGTAGCGGATGCGTTCTTCACCGTTGACCTTCTGCGGCTTGTGCAAATGGCCGAGGGCGACGTAGCTGATGCTCGGCCCGAACAGGCTGGCGGGCAGGGCTTCGGCATTGCCGATGATCAGGCTGCGCTCGGAGTCTTCCGAGACCGAGCCGCCGGCCATGTGCGCGTGGCTGATGGCAACCAGCGCTTGACCCGGCTGGCGCTTGGCATTGGCGGCATCGATCAGCCATTCGTGGACCTGACCAATACCGCGCAAATAGTTGTCGCCCAGGTGCGCGCCGGTCACTTCCGCCGGACGCAGGAACGGCAGCGCCAGGCACCACGCAGCGACTTCGCCTTGGGCATTCGGCAACGGCAGCAGCAAGCGTTCGGCGTCGAGCTGGCCGTCATCCAGCCACAACACCCGACCCAGCGCATGGGTGCGCAGGCGGCGCATCAATGGCGCAGGCAATTCGATGCGCGAGCCGGAATCGTGGTTGCCGGCGATCATCACGATGGTCAGCAACGGCTGCTGCTCGTGGGCGCTGACGATGAAATCGTAGAGGCGTTCCTGGGCTTTGACCGGCGGATTGACCGTGTCAAAGATGTCTCCGGCGATCAGCAGCACATCCGGCTGCGCCAGTTGCAGTTGGCGCAGCAGCCATTCGAGAAAGCACGCATGCTCGAAATCGCGCTCCTGGCCGTGCAGGTTTTGCCCAAGGTGCCAGTCGGAGGTGTGAAACAGACGCAAGGCGGACTCCGCATCAAATAAAGAGGTGATGGCCGCAGGGAAATGAGGGGGCGGCGAAAGAGGGGGAGAGTTTACTGGCAAATGCGCGGGCTGTGGTCGAAGTCAGTCTTTTGGGAGTGGAGATTCAGGTGGCACAGGGTTTCACTACATCCAGGAGAGGGTTACTTCGGGTAGAGCGGCGGCAACCCACTGTCACCCACAGGATCCTGCACGCGTTCCGCCGCCGGAATCGTGCGGATTGCCCGCCACAAATCCTCACCCTGCCAATGCTGCCCGGTCTCGCTGTAGAGCGCGCCGTTGAGACCATCGAGGGCGTCGGACAGCGGCACGAAGCGCGCCGCCATGTCCGCCAACGTTTCCGGCTGCTGACGGGCCCAGGCGTCGAGTGCCTGACGGGTCGCTTGCGGGTCGTTGGCCTGGCTTGCGCGTTTGATATCGTCCATCAAAGTGCGCGGGCTCGGGCCGGTTTGTGCGGCGCGGTGCACCGCCGGTTGCCAGCGCGCACGCCACCACAGGCCGAAGCCGAGCAGGGTGGTGCAGGCGAGGATCAGCGTGCTGAGTTTCCACCACCACAGGGTGTCGCTGTCGGCGCTGGCCGACTGCAGGGTGCCGGCCGGAGTGTCGACTTGCAGGCTCGGGTTGTTCGCCACTTGCAGGGTGCGCGCCGGCAGGCTGGTGTGTTCCAGGTGATCCTCGAAGGTGTTCCACCAGATCACGTCGACGGTCGGCAACTCGATGCTACCGCTGCGACCAGGTACCAGCGCTTCGCGTTCTTCACGGCTGCCGATCAGGCCGCGCTCGCCGCTCTGGTTGCTCAGCACCGGTTGATCCGGGTAGCGGCGCAGGCCGTTGGCGTCGGTGGCGGGCAGGGCGGGCAACTGTGAGCTGGCCAGGCCTTCGACTTTCAGGGTCAGGCTGCGGGTCAGCGAGTCACCGACCTGGGTGTGCTCCGGTTCCGGGCTCCAGCTTTCGCTCAGGCTCAGGCTGCGTGCCGGTAGCCACGGCGCATCGGCCGGGTAGGTCAGTGGTTTTGGTTTGACCGTCAGCGCAATCTCGGCGGAATTCACGCGCAGCAGTTTGCCCGGTTTCGGCCCCTGCGCGGTGGCGTCCTGGCTGGGCTGGGTGTCGACCAGTGTGGCGCTGAACGTCTGCGGGGCAATGAGCAGCAAGCCGCTGTGCTGCGGGTAGATCGCGTAGCGCATCTCGATCACGCCATGGCGCACACCATTGATGTCTTTCTCGTAGGTGCGCGTGTCGCCCAGTTGCTCGATCCGTGCATCGGCGATCTGCAACGGGGTCAGGCTGCTGTCGTCGTACAGTGACACCGAGTGGTAGATGCGCAACGTCAGGATCGCCTGCGCCTGCACATACACGCTGGACTGGTCGAGACTGGCCTCGATGAACACCGGGGCCGGGTTGTTTTTCTCTTCGCGGGTGTCGCTCTCGACCACTTGCACGGTGATCGGCTGGCTCTGCACCTCACCCAGTTGCAGCGGCGGGATGATCACGCTGCCGTTTTCTTTCGGCAGCAGGGTGATGATCCACCGGGTGGTGGCGCGGTTGTCGCCATTGAGGGTGTTCAACTGGTTGACCTGGCGCGTGCCGCGCACCTCGAACAACGGCTCCAGCGGGGTCAGGTCGGGTTTGCCGAACTGCGTGACGTCGTTGGTTTCGAGGGTGAGTTCGACCGTCTCGCCGGAGTTCAGGCGACTGCGATCCACGCTGGCCGTCAGCTCGGCCGCCTGGGCGGTGGCCGTGCAGATCAGCAGGGGCAGCAACAGAGCGGTGAAACGGGTCATCGAGTTTTTTCCTGATCCTGATGTTGTTGCTGTTCGTACCAGAATTTGCGTCGCAGCAATTCCCCGGGATTGTCCGGAATCTTGCCCAGCCATTGTTCCAGTGCCTGACGCTGTTCGCCTTCGAGGTTGTCCTCGCCGGGTTGCAGCGTCGGTGCAGTATTCGCTGTTTCGTCCGGCGGGTTGCCCGGCACTTCGTTGGGCCCTGGTGGCGGTGGCGTGGTCGGCGGCGGTTGGTTGGCCGATTCGCCGGGCTGGGCCTCGCTCGGGGTGTCACTTTTCACCGCTGGTGGCTGTGCGGTCGCTGGCGGTGGTTCATCGCCGGGCACGTTCGGCTGCGCCGTTTGCGGCTGCGGCTCGGCCGGTGGCGGGGTGTTTTTCTGCTTCAGCAGGTTTTCCACCAGCGCCTTGTTGGTCTGCGCCGGGCGCAGGTCCGGTTGCAGTTCCAGCGCCTGTTCATAGGCATCGATCGCCGCTTCCAGTTCACCACTTTTCGCCAGCGCGTTGCCACGATTGTAGTGGGCGCGGGCATCACTGCCTTCGGCGAAACGCTGAGCGGCGCCACTGTAATCGCCGGCCTCGTACAACGCCACCCCTTGCCACTGGTGATCTTCAAAGTGATCGGCGGCCTCGGCCGCGCGTTTCTGCTTGAGCAGATGCAGGCCCTGTTGATCGGGGCGCAGCCACAAGTCTTCGAAGTCGAAAGCGTAGCTCGGTTGCGGCAGGGACAGCAGCAGCGGCAGGCAGAACAGCCAGCCACGCCGACCGGCGCAGGCAGCCAGCAGCAACAGTGGCAACAACAGCCAGTAGCCCTGATCGGCCCAGGTGTCGAGGCGCACGGTCTGGCCATCGTTGCGTAGGCTGCGCGGGCCATCGAGCAGGCCGAGGGCGTGCAAGTCGGTCTCGTCCAGCCGCGCGCTGTGGTATTCACCGCCGACGCTGGCGAGGAAGGCGCCGAGGCTCGGGCTGTCGAGTTGCGGCACGCGGATCGCGCCTTGTTCGTCCTTGAGGAAACTGCCGTCTTCCTGGGCAATCGGCGCGCCTTCGGCGGTGCCGACGCCGAGCATCAGCAGTTGCGCCGATTGTTGGCCGAGGGCGCGGCGAATGCCTTGGCGTTCTTCTTCGCTCAGTGAGGAGCCGACCAGCAGAATCCGCCCCTGACCGAGCGCGCCTTGCTTGAGCAAGGCCAGCGCTTTGCTCACGCCGAGATCAGCGCGATGACCGCTTTCCGGCATCAGCGACGGTTTGAGCGCGTCGAGCAGATTGTGGCTGGTCGCCAGGTCGTCCGACAGCGGCACCAGCGTGTGTGCGCTGCCGGCGTAGACGACAATCGCGGTCTGCGCGTCGCTGCGTGCCTGCAACAGATCGAACAGTTTGCGCCGGGCCTGTTCCAGCCGCGTTGGTGGCGAGTCAGTGGCGAGCATTTCCGGGGTCAGGTCCAGCACCACCACCAATGGATCGGCAGGTTTCTGGCTGGTCTGTTCGACGCGCTCCCAACTCGGTCCGAGCAGGGCGATGATGGTCAGCAGCCACGCCACGCCGAGGGCGACCCATGGCAGTTTGCTGGCGCGCCCGCTGCCACCGCTGAGCAAGGTGGCGTGAAACGCCGGCGGCAGAATCATCTGCCAGCGCCCGGCGCGTTTCTGTCGGTGCCAGAGTTGCCAGATCAGCCAGCCGAGCAGCGGCAGGAGCAGCAGCCACCAGGGACGGAACCAGTGCGGCCAGAGCGCGATCATCGGCGCCTCCGCAGACGCAGGCGTTTCAGTCGCTCACGCCAGTCAGGCAACGGACTTTGCAGATAAAGCTCCTTGGTAAACAGGCGTTGCAGCGGGTTGTCCGGCCACAATTCACGGGCGACCAGCAACAGGCTCAGCAGCAGCGCAAACGCCAGTGGCCACTGATACAAGGCTTGCGCCGGGCGTGCCTGGGTCGGTTGCTGGGTCACCGGTTCGAGTTGATCGAGGGTGTCCCTGATCGCTTGCAGCTCTTTGCCGTCGCGGGCGCGGAAGTATTGGCCACCGGTGGCTGCAGCGATCGCCTTGAGTGCCGGCTCGTCGAGGTCGAGGCTCGGATTGATCCCGAGCAGGCCGGTGCTGCCACTGTCCTCAGGATCAGCACCGATGCCGATCGGGTAGATTTTCACCCCTTCGCTGGCGGCCAGTCTGGCGGCGGTCAGCGGATCGATTTCGCCGCCGTTGTTGGCGCCGTCGGTGACCAGAATCAACACCCGGCTCTGTGCCGGGCGCATACGCAGGCGTTTCAGCGCCAGGCCGATGGCATCGCCGATCGCGGTGTTCTTGCCGGCGATGCCGATGCGCGCTTCATCGAGCCAGACGCGAACGGTGTGGCGGTCGAAGGTCAGCGGTGCCTGCAGGTAGGCCTGACTGCCGAACAGGATCAAACCGACCCGGTCGCCGTCGCGGCTTTCAAGAAAATCGCCGAGCAAGTGCTGGACCAGCGACAAGCGGCTGACGTCTTCGTCCTGCCACTGCATGTCGGGAAAATCCATCGAGCCGGACACGTCCACCGCCACCAGCAGATCACGCCCGCTGGCGGCAATCGGCAGCGGTTCGCCGAGCCATTGCGGGCGGGCAGCGGCGCTCAGCAGCAACAGCCACAGCAGCAGGAACGGTGCCTGCTGACGCCACGCCGGCAGGTTGGCCCGGGCGCGTCGACGCGCCAGGCCTTCGAGGTCGGACAGAAAGCTCACACGCAATGCTGGCTCACCGCTGTCGGCCACCGGCAGCACCAGGCGCATCAGCCACGGCAGCGGCAGCAGCACAAAGATCCACGGCCAGGCGAACTCAAACATGTTTGCGAATCCAGGTTTCAACGGCTTGGGTCAGGCCGGCGATGGCTTTGTCGTCGAGTTTGCATTCGGGTTTGTAGGCGCCTTCGACCAGCACCATCCAGCGTGTCAGGCCAGCGGCCGGGCAACGGTTGTCGAGAAATGCCAGCCATTTGCGGCCATTGAGCGTGTGGCTCTGGCTGTAGGGGTAGTGGTTACGGCACAGGCGCTTGAGCAGGCCGTTGAGCTGTTGCAGCCAGGCCCCGGCCGGCGCGCCGTCGTAGGGTTTGGGCATTTGTGCCAGTTCGGCCAGCGCGGCGATGCGCACCGGGTCCAGCGGTTGCTCGGCGCGCACGATCGGGCGTTTGCGGGTCGGTATGAACCGACGCAGGCGCCACGCCGCGAAACCCAGCAGTGGCAGCAGTAAAAGCAGTAGCCACCAACCCGGCGCCGGTGGCCAGAAGTCGATTGGGGGTGGGGAGATCAGAGGTTGCAGTTGCTCGAGGCCGTTCATCGACCGCTCCCCGAGCGCTGCGGATTGAGGAACTCCCGCATCTGCTCGACCATCTCGCTTTGCGTGCTCAACGGCATCAACAGCACCCGCAGTTTTTGCGCGAGCAATTCCCAGCGGGCGATGCGGGCTTCGGCCTGGGCGCGATAGGTCTGGCGCAGATCGAAATTGAGCGTGTCGAGCTCCAGTTGCGCGCCTCTTTCCGCGAACCTCAAAAGCCCCGCGGCGGGCAACGCGTGATCCAGCGGATCGGACAGCGGCAGCATCAGCAGGTCGCAATGGCGCGACAGCAGGCTCAGTTGCTGCTCGGCGCTGTCGGACAGCGCACGCTCATCGCAGATCACGATCACCAGGCTGCCCGGGCGCAACACTTCACGGGCCCGGCGCAGCGCTACGCCGAGGGCGTCGCGGTCCGGTTCGCGTTCGCTGTGCAGCGACTGATTGACCTTCACCAGGCGGTTGAGCAACTGCAACAGGCTTTGTTTGCTGCGGCGCGGTTTGATTTCGTAATGTTCGTTGTCGCCAAACACCAGCCCGCCGACCCGGTCGTTGTGCCCCAGCGCGGCCCAGCCGATCAGCGCCGCCGCTTGCGCCGCGAGCACCGACTTGAACATCAACCCGGAGCCGAAAAACAGCCGTGTGCTCTGCTCGACCATGATGAAAATCGGCCGCTCGCGTTCTTCATGGAACAGCTTGGTGTGCGGCTCCTGAGTGCGCGCCGTCACCCGCCAATCGATAGTGCGCACGTCGTCGCCGGCCTGATAGACCCGCACCTGATCGAAGTCGACCCCGCGCCCACGGAATTTCGAGTGATGCAGGCCGATCAGCGGGCTGCGCTGACTCGGCGTGGAAAACAGCTGCACTTCGCGCACACGGTGGCGCATCTCGATCAGGTCGGTGAGGCTGATGCGGATGCCCGGTTCGGACGGCAGGGGGGCGTTCATGGGGGTCAAGCGACGGCTACGACGTCGAGAATCCGCTGCACCACCCGATCCTGATCGATGCCGGCGGCTTCGGCTTCAAACGACAGAATGATGCGGTGACGCAACACGTCGAACAGCACCGCCTGAATGTCTTCCGGGCTGACGAAGTCGCGACCGGCCAGCCAGGCGTGGGCCCGGGCGCAGCGGTCGAGAGCGATGGAACCGCGCGGGCTGGCGCCATAGGCGATCCACTCGGCCATTTCCGGGTCGAACTTGGCCGGGGTGCGCGTGGCCATGACCAGTTGCACCAAGTACTCCTCCACGGCGTCGGCCATGTACAGGCCGAGGATTTCCTTGCGTGCGGCGAAGATCGCCTGCTGGCTGACCCGGCGTTCAGGCTTGGTTTCGCCATTCAGCGCTTCGCCACGGGCCTGCTGGAGGATCCGGCGTTCGACGGCGGCGTCCGGGAAACCGATTTTTACGTGCATCAGGAACCGGTCGAGTTGCGCTTCCGGCAGCGGGTAGGTGCCTTCCTGCTCGATCGGGTTCTGCGTGGCCATCACCAGAAACAGCGGCGACAGCTCGTAAGTGCTGCGCCCGACGCTGACCTGGCGCTCGGCCATGGCTTCGAGCAGTGCCGATTGCACCTTGGCCGGGGCACGGTTGATTTCGTCCGCCAGCACCAGGTTGTGGAAGATCGGCCCTTGCTGGAACACGAAACTGCCGGTTTCCGGGCGATAGATCTCGGTGCCGGTGATGTCGGCCGGCAGCAGGTCGGGGGTGAACTGGATGCGATGGAACTGGGCTTCGATGCCCTCGGCGAGTTCTTTGATCGCTTTGGTCTTGGCCAGACCCGGAGCGCCCTCGACCAGCATGTGGCCGTCGGCGAGCAGGGCGATGAGCAAGCGCTCGATGAGTTTTTCCTGGCCGAGAATCTGCGTTGAAAGAAAGGTTCGCAGCGCCAGCAGCGCTTCACGATGTTCCATCGGTGACTGTTCCTGGAAAGGGTGGCCCCAGGCGTTCGGATAACGCCGGGGCTGGGGGCGTTACTTTAATCCATCGAGGGGGGTGGCGACTAACGGCATTTTGCGCAAAGTGCGGGAAATGACTGGGGTAATTGTTGGATTTTTGTAGCCGGGGAGTGATTGGTTGCCTGTGCCGGCCCTATCGCGAGCAGGCTCACTCCTACAATGGATCGTCGTACACCGACCTGTAGGAGTGAGCCTGCTCGCGATGAGGCCAGTCTGGGCGCCATCACACTTCGTTAATGAAGGTACCCGTCCCATCAAGGATATTCTTCAAGGTCTCAACAACCTCATCCAGATCAACCATATCCGGGTTGAAGCTGATCTCCAGCACATCATCCCCATTCAACGCATCGGCGTCCGCCGCAGCGATTTCGATCTTCAGCAGCGTCTTGCTCAAGGTCACCTTGACGCCGTCCAGCGTCGAAGGCTCGCCATCCAGAGTGATTTCCAGTTCGTCCTCGTCCGGATAACGGCTCATCAGAAACATATCGCCCTTGTCACTGTGGCAGCAGAGCATGGCCATGTTGTCTTCTTCGTCATCGCACGGGTTGACGATCAGTAGGGCGGTGGTCATTTGCATGGGGGAATTCCTGGCCGACGGGCGCTGAGTGCAATCGAAAACGCGATTTTGCCAGCCTTGGCGCATTTGCGCTGCTCTCTTGCGTCGACACAGGCGGCTGGGAAACGATTTTGTCTTATTGATGCTCGCAATAATGGCTCGCAGGAAACTTGGCAGAATCAATGAAGAAGGATAATTCCCGCAGCTGAGTCTTGAGACTGGGACTGAAATTTCCGAGGACGCCGAAGGAAAAATTCCTTGTTGGAACTTGTCTGGTGTTTTCTGCTTTTTCGCTTGTTTTATCGACGCAATCGCCATTATTTTGGCCGCTCGAGCGCAAAGGAGTGCGTCAATCCAAACTGAAAAAAAGGACCTCTTTCAATGCATCAGTATTTCGAACGCGCTCAGGAAACGCGCACCTGTCCGACGATCAGATCGAGCAGATTTATCAGCGATATCTGGACGGGGAAAAAAGCGCTGCACTTTTGGTCGAGTATCAGATCCCTGCCACTGTTCGCAGCTTGCTCAAGGTGTTGCCGCCAATCGTCAGTCAGGATCTGATGTGCCCTTATTGCGATTTGCCCATGTGGGTACGTCGGCACGCTCGGGGCACCTCGGTCTCGCAGCGTCATCCGTTCAAGTGCGTACGGTGCGAGCACCGATATTCTGCGTCTGCCCGCCATGGTCGACGTACCGTGTGTACTTGCCAGGCATGCTTTCAGGCTCATCAACAACAATTGGCGGCGCAGGCCGAGCTTGATCGACGGGAGCTTGAATCGCGCTACGCTATGCCTTGTGTCGCTGTACCGTATTCGGCCCTTGGGTTTGTGCAGAAACTGACGTTGCTGGCCTTGCTTGACGATGGCAACGGCAGCCATCCCGAATGGATTGCTCCGTTGAACGCACCTTCGCGAAGCGAACATCTGGCACCGACCGTTGAGGCCAGTGAGGAACGGCTGAAGAGTCTGCACGAGGCCGGCGTGTTAACGGTCGCGACGAGTTCCGATATCAAGGCCTTCGATCGCACTGAGGGTTGCAGTATCAGTGACTATTCTGCGGTGCGCTGGCAGCCCAATGTGGCACTCGACGGGGTTGCGCGCTGCAATCGGGAAAGCTTGTACCTGGCCCTCTATCAGGAGTTGTCCGGCGACGTTCAGGCCGCCTGGAAGAGTGAGCTCTACGGGTTGATCTTTGATCTGGCCCGAGAAGAGTCGCTGCAGTACATCCATGTGCTGGCCAATGAAGTCAGTTTTACGTTCACGGCCCAGGCTCGTGCTGAAACGGTCGTGGGGCAACTCCTGCAGGATTTTTCCGTGAGTCAGCTCTACTACTTTGCTCGTCTGGCAGTAAAAAACGCTGCGCACTTCTACGCCACCGGCAATTCCAAGGGGCGCAATCACGCATCCAACACCATCCCGCGCAACATGCTCGGGACCGCCCAGGATGCCCTGACACGAAACTGGCGCAAAAACGCACACCGCGATTCGCGGGTACCGCAATCGGCGTTGCATCGGTTGTTGTACGACGTAGTGCTCAAGGACAGCGGTGCCGGGTTTTCCAAGTCGCCGGGAATGTACTGGCGCGATGAACTGGTGCCGCAGTTCTTTTCCGGTGCAGCTTTTGACTGCGACCTGCTCGGTCATTTGAAGCTGTTTTGCCGAGAGTGTGACTCCAGCAATATCGACGCCAGCATGGACAAATTGATCCTGAAAACCATGTGTTACGACTGTGCCACGGTGAGCAAATTCAGGGCGTTCGAGGAACTGCCTGACTGATGTTGATGGGGTGATGGCCGTAAATGGTCCAGGGAAAAAGGGAGGGCGTAGCGCTCAATGAGGGTGGCTGCGTTCCCTTTTTTCCTTCCAGTTCTTGATCAGCAAGAACGGGAAATAAAAAAAGACTCGGTGAATCATGAATGGGATAACAAAGAAAATTATCAACATGCCTGAAGAGAATATCGAGTAGAACAATATGTTTTGTCCAAACAGATTTCCATATTTCCCGGTGCCTTTTCCAAGGTCTGTGTCGGTTAAATAAAAAACCAATGTAAAAAACATAATCATAAAGGCTGTAAAGAATATCCCAGTGATGAATCGCGTTAAAATCTTGTTTTTGTACTGGGCAGGGTCGATTTTCATTGTTTTGTGCACTTTGTAGAATAGCGTTAGCGCAAATATTGGCCCGATCGCCGCTACATAGTTTGCGGTTGCTTTTGAGCTGAAGGGGAATAAGGAAGACCAGAATCCGCTCAAGCTGAAAAGCTGATTGTCAAGAAAGTCGTTAATGGCGAAATCCAGGCTGCTTTGCGGGAGTGCAGGGAGGAGAAGATTTATAAAAAAGATCGGGGCGCAGAAAAGGCAAATTAATAATGGGGGTACAGTCAGTTCAGGTGGGTTTTTATTCATCTTGGTGTTCTCCAGTAGGCAAGGCTGTGTTGTCTGCTTAACTGGGCCAGCCGGAAGTTAGAGACTGGCCCGTTACAGATGTTTGCTATCCTTTTGTGGAAGCGCTATTGAACTGATCCAGGATTAGTGTATTTATTTTTTCCACGTTATCAGCACTCAAATAGGCTGCTGCCAAGGCAATCAATAAGCCGACTACCACGATGCCGGGCACGGTGATGGCCAGTGCCGGGAAAGAATAGGCGGCGATCACTGCCAGTAGTGCGCCTGCCCCCATTCCAGCCGCAATACTCTCAAGCTCCAGCATCAACGGTTTCCAATTGCCTTCCCGGAACCCGACAACAGTTTTATCGATCACCGAGTGCGCTTGCACAATTTTGCCGGTTACGCCAAACCCCTTGGCCAATCGGTTGACGTTGTCCGCATAGGTTGCTTTATCCAGCGCGTTCAGTGCATCGACGACCGCGCGAGTATCCTGCGCGCTGAGCCTTGCCTTCGGGTTGGTCCGCACCTGCTCGAACGTCTGCAACGCATCGTTGTAGCTTCTGATCTTCTTCCCTGAAACATCCTTTTGAAGATCCATCACGACCTGGTGCAGGTTTGCGCCGTATTTCTCAAGGATGTATTTGTTCGCGTCGGCGACGTAAGCCACTGCGCGTTTGTAATCATCAATGCGCTTGGCTTCTGCTTCGGCAGCGATCCGGTTTTTTTCTTCCTGCAGGCGTTTGGCCTCTGCCAGAGCTGCCTGATGAACGTGCTCTCGTCTCTGTGCCTCTTCAGCCTGCCGCGCCGCTTCGGCTGCCTGTTGTTGGGCGAGTGCCTCGGCCTGGCGCCGGGCTATTTCGGCATACAGTTTTGTCTGCCGATTCTGGAGGTTTGCGATTTGCTCGTTCAGAAGCATGGCGTCATAAGTGGCTTGTAACTTCGAATGTTGTCGCGCCGTTTGAACGTCCCTTAGTTTTTGCTGCAACTCCGCGTTTTTTTGAAAAAGTAATTCGTTGACAATGTTCGTGGCTTTGTTCAGCCATGTGTCGGGTGTAGGGTTGGTGAGTGGTGGGTGCCTGCTATCTATAAGGTTCAACTCTGTTTGCAAGCCATGTTCGAGATTGTGCTTTCTTGCGAGATAATCGCTTTCTATTGCCAGTGTGAATCCATGCATCGGATTGCCAAGTGGATAGTTCTTGAGAATGTCTCCCCGGATAGTTTTTGGGCTTAAGTTGACTATCTCCCATGTACCGTCACCATAGAATATGGTTGCCGGGAGTTCGAGTTGTCGCATGTGATGATTCCTTTCTGTGATGGGGAACCCTTTCCGTGGGTTCGGTCAAAAAGCAATGTTCTGTTTATTGGGCTGGTCTTATATAGATAGCACTGCCGGTTTGCGCATTCAAATCGTGCTGTAGGAATTCGGTCTTTAAATTGTGTGAGACATTTCTTGTCAGTTTGTAAGGATTCTTTAGTGTGTTTCCAGTTGTTGTTTTTATTGGCTTTTTTGTGCGAGTAATCGGAAGAAGTGTAATCTTTGGCGGGGTAATGACGGGTGGTTGCACGAAGCGCAAGGGCGCGACGGGAACGAATTTCGGGTGAGCGGTCATTTCAGGTGCGCTTGCGCGTTGAATGGATGCCTTAAACGCGAGATTTCTCTTTGACTGCTAATGTTTACCAGTGCGCGGGCCTGCGTTTACGTGCCAATGACCGAATATGTCGCAGCACCGCAAGCAGACACATTGTCGCACCCATTAAGCTGCGCAACGGATGAGCACCCGTAAAGACATTGTCGGCAGCCCCGGCAGTCGTTTTTGCAGATGCCCATTCAATGGAAGGTGAATGTGACCTGAGTGTCTCGTCCAGCTTCACCCACCTGTCCCCCTGTTTCCTCTGCCCGAGAATCAGGAGCAGGGCGACACAAGCCCCGAAAGGGGTGTTGCACGCGACGCTTTCCATCAATAACAAGCTTAAGCGGAGTACCACAGATGGCGTTCTTCACCGCAGCCAGCAAAGCCGACTTCCAGCACCAACTGCAAGCGGCACTGGCGCAGCACATCAGTGAACAGGCACTGCCACAAGTGGCGCTGTTCGCTGAACAATTCTTCGGCATCATTTCCCTGGACGAGCTGACCCAACGTCGCCTCTCCGACCTCGCTGGCTGTACTCTTTCCGCGTGGCGCCTGCTTGAGCGCTTCGATCACGCGCAACCGCAAGTGCGCGTCTACAACCCCGATTACGAGCGTCATGGCTGGCAGTCGACCCACACGGCGGTCGAAGTCCTGCACCATGACCTGCCATTTCTGGTCGACTCGGTCCGCACCGAGCTGAACCGTCGCGGCTACAGCATCCACACCCTGCAAACCACCGTGCTCAGCGTACGCCGTGGCAGCAAGGGCGAGCTGCTGGAAATCCTGCCAAAAGGCAGCACCGGCGAAGGCGTGCTGCACGAGTCGCTGATGTACCTGGAAATCGATCGCTGCGCCAATGCGGCCGAACTGAACGTGCTGAGCAAAGAGCTGGAGCAGGTGCTCGGTGAAGTGCGCGTCGCGGTTGCCGATTTCGAGCCGATGAAGGCCAAGGTGCAGGAGATCCTCACCAAGCTCGACAACAGCGCATTCACCGTCGATGCCGACGAAAAGACCGAGATCAAGAGCTTCCTGGAATGGCTGGTGGGCAACCACTTCACCTTCCTCGGCTATGAAGAGTTCACCGTTGTCGATCAGGCCGATGGTGGCCATATCGAATACGACCAGAATTCCTTCCTCGGTCTGACCAAACTGTTGCGCACCGGTCTGACCAACGAAGACCGTCACATCGAAGACTACGCGGTGAACTACCTGCGCGAACCGACCCTGCTGTCGTTCGCCAAGGCCGCGCACCCGAGTCGTGTGCACCGTCCGGCCTACCCGGACTACGTGTCGATCCGTGAAATCGACGCTGACGGCAACGTCATCAAGGAACACCGCTTCATGGGCTTGTACACCTCCTCGGTGTATGGCGAGAGCGTGCGGGTCATCCCGTTCATCCGCCGCAAGGTCGAAGAAATCGAGCGTCGCTCCGGCTTCCAGTCCAAGGCTCACCTGGGCAAGGAACTGGCGCAGGTCCTCGAAGTGCTGCCGCGTGACGACCTGTTCCAGACCCCGGTCGACGAATTGTTCAGCACCGTGATGTCGATTGTGCAGATCCAGGAGCGCAACAAGATCCGCGTGTTCCTGCGCAAAGACCCGTACGGTCGCTTCTGCTACTGCCTCGCCTACGTGCCGCGTGACATCTATTCCACCGAAGTGCGCCAGAAGATCCAGCAAGTCCTGATGGAGCGCCTGAAGGCCACCGACTGCGAGTTCTGGACGTTCTTCTCCGAGTCCGTGCTGGCTCGCGTGCAACTGATCCTGCGTGTCGATCCGAAGAATCGTCTCGACATCGACCCGCTGCTGCTGGAAAAGGAAGTGGTACAGGCTTGCCGCAGCTGGCAGGACGACTACGCCGCACTGACCGTCGAAAGCTTCGGCGAAGCCCACGGCACCAACGTGCTGGCAGACTTCCCGAAAGGCTTCCCGGCCGGCTACCGCGAGCGTTTCGCGGCGCATTCGGCCGTGGTCGACATGCAGCACCTGCTGAGCCTGAACGAAAAAAATCCGCTGGTGATGAGCTTCTATCAGCCGCTGGGCCAGGTGTCCGGCCAGCGCGAGCTGCATTGCAAGCTGTACCACGCCGACACCCCGCTGGCGCTGTCCGACGTGCTGCCGATCCTGGAAAACCTCGGCCTGCGCGTGCTGGGTGAATTCCCGTACCGTCTGCGTCACACCAACGGCCGCGAGTTCTGGATCCACGACTTCGCGTTCACCGCTGCCGAAGGCCTGGAACTGGACATCCAGCAGTTGAACGACACCCTGCAGGACGCGTTCGTCCACATCGTCCGTGGCGATGCCGAGAACGATGCGTTCAACCGTCTGGTGCTGACTGCCGGCCTGCCATGGCGCGACGTGGCGCTGCTGCGCGCTTACGCCCGTTACCTGAAGCAGATCCGTCTGGGCTTTGACCTGGGCTACATCGCCAGCACCCTGAACAACCACACCGACATCGCTCGCGAGTTGACCCGGTTGTTCAAGACCCGTTTCTACCTGGCACGCAAGCTGGGCAGCGATGATCTGGAAGACAAGCAACAGCGTCTGGAACAAGCGATTCTGACCGCACTGGACGACGTTCAGGTGCTCAACGAAGACCGCATCCTGCGTCGTTATCTGGACCTGATCAAAGCCACCCTGCGCACCAACTTCTATCAGACTGATGCCAACGGCCAGAACAAGTCGTACTTCAGCTTCAAGTTCAACCCGCACGCAATCCCTGAGCTGCCTAAGCCGGTACCGAAGTTTGAAATCTTCGTTTACTCGCCACGCGTCGAAGGCGTGCACCTGCGCTTCGGTAACGTCGCCCGTGGTGGTCTGCGCTGGTCCGACCGTGAAGAAGACTTCCGTACCGAAGTCCTCGGCCTGGTAAAAGCCCAGCAAGTGAAGAACTCGGTCATCGTGCCGGTGGGCGCGAAGGGCGGCTTCCTGCCGCGTCGCCTGCCACTGGGCGGCAGCCGTGACGAGATCGCGGCCGAGGGCATCGCCTGCTACCGCATCTTCATTTCGGGTCTGTTGGACATCACTGACAACCTGAAAGACGGCGCCCTGGTGCCGCCGGCCAACGTCGTGCGTCATGACGACGATGACCCGTACCTGGTTGTGGCCGCGGACAAGGGCACTGCGACCTTCTCCGACATCGCCAACGGCATCGCCATCGACTACGGCTTCTGGCTGGGTGACGCGTTTGCGTCCGGTGGTTCGGCCGGTTACGACCACAAGAAAATGGGCATCACCGCCAAGGGCGCGTGGGTTGGCGTACAACGTCACTTCCGCGAGCGCGGCATCAATGTTCAGGAAGACAGCATCACTGTGGTCGGCGTGGGTGACATGGCCGGTGACGTGTTCGGTAACGGCCTGTTGATGTCCGACAAGCTGCAACTGGTCGCGGCTTTCAACCACATGCACATCTTCATCGATCCAAACCCGAACCCGGCCACCAGCTTCGTCGAGCGTCAGCGCATGTTCGACCTGCCGCGTTCGGCCTGGACCGACTACGACACCAGCATCATGTCCGAAGGTGGCGGTATCTTCTCGCGTAGCGCGAAGAGCATCGCGATCTCCCCGCAGATGCAGGAACGCTTCGCCATCAAGGCCGACAAACTGACCCCGACCGAACTGCTGAACGCCTTGCTCAAGGCGCCAGTGGATCTGCTGTGGAACGGCGGTATCGGTACTTACGTCAAGGCCAGCACCGAAAGCCATGCAGACGTGGGCGACAAGGCCAACGATGCACTGCGCGTGAACGGCAACGAACTGCGCTGCAAAGTCGTGGGCGAGGGCGGTAACCTCGGCATGACCCAACTGGGTCGTGTGGAATTCGGTCTCAATGGCGGCGGTTCCAACACCGACTTCATCGACAACGCCGGTGGCGTGGACTGCTCCGACCACGAAGTGAACATCAAGATCCTGCTGAACGAAGTGGTTCAGGCCGGTGACATGACCGACAAGCAACGCAACCAGTTGCTGGCGAGCATGACCGACGAAGTCGGCGGTCTGGTGCTGGGCAACAACTACAAGCAGACTCAGGCCCTGTCCCTGGCGGCGCGTCGTGCTTACGCGCGCATCGCTGAGTACAAGCGTCTGATGAGCGATCTGGAAGGCCGTGGCAAGCTGGATCGTGCCATCGAGTTCCTGCCGACCGAAGAGCAGATCAACGAGCGCGTTGCGGCCGGCCATGGCCTGACCCGTCCCGAGCTGTCGGTGCTGATCTCGTACAGCAAGATCGACCTCAAGGAGCAGCTGTTGGGCTCGCTGGTGCCGGACGATGACTATCTGACCCGCGACATGGAAACGGCATTCCCGCCGACCCTGGTCAGCAAGTTCTCCGAAGCCATGCGTCGTCACCGTCTGAAGCGCGAGATCGTCAGCACCCAGATCGCCAACGACCTGGTCAACCACATGGGCATCACCTTCGTCCAACGACTCAAAGAGTCGACCGGCATGAGCCCGGCGAACGTGGCCGGCGCCTACGTGATTGTGCGCGACATCTTCCACCTCCCACACTGGTTCCGTCAGATTGAAGCGCTGGACTACCAGGTCAGCGCTGACGTGCAACTGGAGCTGATGGACGAGCTGATGCGTCTGGGCCGCCGTGCTACACGCTGGTTCCTGCGTGCCCGCCGCAACGAGCAGAACGCTGCCCGTGACGTCGCGCACTTCGGTCCGCATCTGAAAGAACTGGGTCTGAAGCTGGACGAACTGCTGAGCGGCGAAATCCGTGAAAACTGGCAGGCCCGTTATCAGGCTTACGTCGCGGCCGGTGTACCGGAATTGCTGGCGCGTATGGTTGCGGGCACCTCGCACCTGTACACCCTGCTGCCGATCATCGAAGCGTCCGACGTGACTGGCCAGGACCCTGCAGAAGTGGCCAAGGCCTACTTCGCCGTGGGCAGTGCGCTGGACATCACCTGGTACCTGCAACAGATCAGCGCACTGCCGGTTGAAAACAACTGGCAGGCTCTGGCCCGTGAAGCGTTCCGTGATGACGTCGACTGGCAGCAACGTGCGATCACCATCTCCGTCCTGCAACAGGGCGACGGCACGCTGGACGTGGAAGCACGTCTGGCGCTGTGGATGGAACAGCACGAAGGCATGATCTCGCGCTGGCGCGCCATGCTGGTGGAAATCCGTGCTGCGAGCGGCACGGACTACGCCATGTATGCGGTGGCCAACCGTGAGCTGCTCGACCTCGCGTTGAGCGGTCAGGCGGTAGTGCCTGCGGCTGCTGCGAATGCCGAGCTTGAATTGGCGTAAGTAGTGGTTGAATGAAAAAGCCCCGGTGTCGTGAGATGCCGGGGCTTTTTTATGTCTGAGGGGTTTTTGGTGCCTGTTGCGGCGCCATCGCGAGCAGGCTCACTCCTACAGTTGGAATGCGTTCCCCCTGTAGGAGTGAGCCTGCTCGCGATGGCGTCCTTTATATCAATACAACTTCTGACCTTGTTTACTATCGAGCATCGACACTTTGTCCGCAGGTCTAGCGACTAAATTGTTGAGCGATTGGTCAAACTTCTGCAGCGCCCGAACTTGCACATCCTGCTGCTGATTAATATCGGCAACAATCTCCTCCGAGCGTTTGAAGTCTGCCCACACCGGCGTCAGTTCTTTTGCCTCGGAACCTTTCGCCGTACCGATGTAGTTGAACTTCGCATCATAGAAATCCGCACTGACATCGGCCTTGATGTCGGAACTACGCGAGGTGATCAACTGGCTGTGGGTGTCGACGATCGCCACCATGTCGGGCTGCGCTGCGCGCAGGCTTTGCATGTCCGGATACACCGTGACCGAGCCGAACTGCCGTTGCAGCGAGGACTTGACCCAGTCCACCGCCATGTCGGGTTTCGAGGTGGCGACGTAGGCGTCGTGGATCGGCTGGACCAGCAGGCTCTGGCCGAAACCGGTGCCGGCATTGGCCTGGTAGTCACGCAGGTATTCGCGGTTGGTCTGGGTGCTTGGGCTGTAGACCACGCCCAGTGACACGCCGGGGCCGCTTTTCACCTGGGCGGCGCTACTACGGCCGACCGGTTGGGTGAACAGCGTGTCGAGGGATGAAACCGCTGTCGGCGCGGTGGGTACTGAACAGGCGGACAGGGCTAAAACCGATATCGCCAAGGTGCTGGCAAACGCAAGTTTCATGGTGAGTCTCCCGTGAAACAACTTCAGTCGGAAAGTCTGGGTTGTCGTGGCTCTTGGTGACGGGCGCACGACAGTTAATTCAGACTAAACCCGCCAAGCTGTAAATAAGCTGACAATTTTCCTGGTGATGGCGATGCAATAGTTTTATTGGCTTTAAGGCAGAACGGCTAATTTCGTAGGGAAATAAAAAGGCGCAAAACAAGGTTTTGCGCCTTTTTATTTATGGCTGTGTAAACAACCATCAGTTTTTCAAAGGGATCAGCACTTGCTCGTCCGGCGCCAGCACCATGAACACCAACAACTTGGCCGGTTTGGTTTTGCTGGCGTTTTTTGACACCAGATGTTCGGAACCGGCCGGTTCGTACCAGAACTGGCCTTTCTGGTAGGTGATCGGTTGTTCACCCTTGACCTGGGAAATCACTTCGCCTTCCAGCACGTAGGCCATGGCGGTGCCGTCGTGTTTGTGGGCAATGGAGGACTGGCCGGGTTTGTAGTCGACTTCGATCATCATGGCCTTTTTGCCGGGGGCGTTTTTCAGCATCTGGTCTTGCAGGACGGTGACTTTTTCCGAGGGATCGTGAGCGAAGGCGGACGAGGTGCAAAGGCTCAGGGCGAGGGCGGCGGCGAAGAAGGGCAGGGCTTTCATGGCGGGTTACCTGTGATGATCGGGGTGTTGCTAATCACAGTAATCCGCAGGGCGAGGCATTCAAACGGCCAATATTCGGGAAGGTTGGGTGACCAATTTGCGGGGCGTCAGAAAGGTTATCGGTGTGGCGGAATACGCCTTCGCGAGCAAGCTCGCTCCCACAGGGTTATCTGTTGCTCACAAGATAGGTGAGCAATCGCAGAACCTGTGGGAGCGAGCTTGCTCGCGAAGGGGCCAGATCAGACGATGGGAAAGCTGTTGAAATCCACACTGTTGGTCAGTCGACTGTCGATCAGGTCGATAAAACCCTGCGCCTCGGGTCGGTTGAAGTGCGCCTTCATCGCCGCTTCCGATTGCCAGTGTGCGCTCACGGTCCAGCGGTGGCTGTCCTCGGGGCAGCGGTCGACCATATAGGAGTCGCAGCCCGGGGATTCGCGCAGGGTGTCGACGATCTTCTGCAACTGCCGGCCGAGTTCTTCCGAACGCCCGGCTGCTGCTCGCACCTCGACGGTGTTGATCACTTCGTTGGACATTGCTCACACTCCTGAATCAGGCCGGACGAATCCCGCTCATTGAGGGATAACGCCAGTGCAGAATAGGCCTGCACCCCGTGATCACCAATAACCAATCGGCGGTTAATCGCCCAGACCAATCATTCACGCGACTTGTTGCAGAATGTCGCGCAGGCGATCCAGAGCGATGTCGATGTCCAGCGTTTCGATCGCACCGAAGCCGAAGTACAGGCCGTTTTTCGCCGGTTGCTGGTGATAGAAACCCTTGATCGAATACAGCCCGACCTCGACCTTTTTTGCCAGTTCGATCACCAGCGGCAGATCGATCGGGACCTTGCACAACACCGCCATGTGGAAGCCCGCGCTGGCCGGCACCGCATCGAGCCACGGCGACAGGTCGGTGGCCATGCGCGCCAGGATCCGCTCGCGGCGCTGGGCATAAATGGTGTGGCAGCGGCGGATGTGCTTGAGCAAGCAGCCCTCGGCGATGAACTTGGCCAGTGCCCATTGCGGCAGGGTCGAGGCGTGCAGGTCGGTGAGCTGTTTGGCGCGGATCACCGCTTCGAGGATCGCCGGCGGCAGGATCGCGTAGCCGAGCCGCAGCTCTGGCAGCAGGGTCTTGGAGAAGGTGCCGACGTAGGCAACGATGCCGCGCTGATCGAGGTTGTGCAGCGAATCAGTCGGGCGACCTTCGTAGCGAAATTCGCTGTCATAGTCGTCCTCGATGATGATCGCGCCGAGTTCATAAGCCCTGGCCAGCAAAGCGTGGCGACGCGCCTGGCTCATCGACATGCCCAGCGGAAACTGGTGCGACGGGGTGACGTAAATCATCCGCGTGCCCTCGGGGATCTGCTCGACCACAATGCCTTCGGCATCCACCGGCACGCCGACCACTTCCGCACCGTGGGTGCCGAACAACATGCGGGCCGGCGGGTAGCCCGGGTCTTCCATCGCCACCCGACTGCCTGGGCTGATGAGCACGCGGGTGATCAGGTCCAGCGCCTGTTGCGCGCCGTTGCACACCACAATGTCTTCGTCCTGGCAGTTGATTCCGCGCGAGAACGCGATGTGCCGGGCAATCGCATTGCGCAGCACCGGCAGGCCTTCGGGCACGCTGTAGAAACCCTTGGACGCGGCCATCTGGCGCATGGCGTGCGAGACGCAGCGGCGCCAGTCGTCATGGGGGAACTGGCCCTTGCTGGTGGCGCCGCCGATGAAGTCGTAGCGCAACGAGCCATCCAGCGTCGGATGCCGCAGAAACATCGGCAGGTTGCGCCAGCTTTCGATGACCTCGGCACTGGCCAGTTCGGTGTGGCTTTGCTTGCGCTGAACTTGCGCAGGGCGGGCGTTGACGTAAGTGCCTTTGCCGATCACCCCGGTGAGGAAATTTTCGTACGTCAGCTGCGCGTAGGTGTCGGAAATGGTCTTGCGCGAGATCCCCAGTTGCTCGGCCAGCAGGCGGCTGGGCGGCAATTGCGTACCTGCCGCCAGGCGTCCGGACTCGATGGCGCCACGCAGCTGGTTGTACAACTGACCGGCCAGGTCCTTGCGGCCGTTGATCACGACGTGAAGTTCCATACCGACGAGGCTCCCGGGGCTATTTGGCGTGCCTGCCAGATTACCGCTGTTGTTTGATTGGCAATAGTTGCCTACCCGAAAAACCCGAAATTGGCCTAGATCCCTGTAGGAGTGAGCCTGCTCGCGATCACAGTGGCACATCCGACAAAAATGTTGGCTGATACACCGCTATCGCGAGCAGGTTCACTCCTACAGGTATTTGTGTTCGGCTCATGGTTATTGTTGATCGTTCCCACGCTCCGCGTGGTAACGCCTCCCGTGACGCTCTGCCTCACGGTGGACGCAGAGCGTCCATGGCTGTATTCCTTTGCTGCGCGTGGGAACGATCAGTTCGCGGGGTTATTGGTGTAGCGGTTTTCCGTGGAATTGGGGCTGTAACGCCGGCAGCTCTGCGCTTACCGTGAACTCATCATTCCGCTTCCCGAGACCTGCCATGTCCCCGCGTCTGGACTACTACAGCGCATCGCCCAAGGCGATGAAAGCCATGATCGCCATGGAAGCGCTCACCAGCAACCTGAGCATCGAAGCGCCGCTGTTGCAACTGATCAGGATCCGCGCCTCGCAACTCAACGGCTGCGCGTTCTGCACCGACATGCATTCGGTGGACGCGCGGCGGGCCGGGGAGAGTGATCGGCGCTTGTATGCAATTGCGGTGTGGCGCGACAGCAACTTCTTCAACCCGCGTGAGCGTGCGGCGCTGGCCTGGGCGGAGGCGGTGACGTTGCTGGCGGAGAGCCGCGTGCCTGATGAGGTGTATCAGCTGGCGCGCGAGCAATTCAGCGAAGGCGAACTGGTCGACCTGACAATGGCCGTGACCACCATCAACAGCTGGAATCGCCTCGCAGTAAGCTTCCGCCAAACCCCCAGCGAATGAGCCCGCCCTGATCGTTCCCACGCTCTGCGTGGGAATGCAGCCCGGGACGCTCCGCGTCCCCTCCAGAGCCGAACGCGGAGCGTCCGTTGAGGCATTCCTTTGCTGCGCGTGGGAACGATCGGTGGGGTGTCATTGCGGTGGGCGTTGTGGTTTCACCGAGGTGCCGAAGGTATTGCCCATTCGTGTACTGGTCCCCGCCGGTGTCGCCAGCCCGACCTGATTCGGTGGCCGCTTGTTCACCGGCACGTTCAGCGCTTCCTGATTCTTCTGTGCGGCTGCCGCGCCTTCGGGGTTGTTGCCCATCTGCTGGCTCAGGCAGTCGTAATTCGGCGCCTTGTAGCCACCCACGGTGACTTCCACGCAGCCCAACGGCTGCTCGGCGTGCGCATTGGCGAAGGCGCTCAGCAGCAACCCGCCCAGGGCGATTATCCACAGTGTTTTCATCCAGGCCTCCTGGCCGGCCCGAAGAGGCCGTTCGTTGTCTGGAGTCTAGTGCAAGCCTTGCGCAATTCCCGTGATGGTTTTTTTGCACCGCCCGTCACACCAGATTCATAAACAGCCCTCAGGATGACGATTTCCAAGGATTCGTCAGCCGTGCAGCGAGGCAGTTCCAGGGACGGTTTTCAGCGTTCAACGAGGCTTGTGCGCCGGATGTGTCTGGGGTTGCTGCTTGGCTGTGCGGCGGGCCAGGCGATGGCCGACGCGGTGCCGGCGGACTTGCGCATGACGCTGCACATTCCGGCACAGGACCTGGCTCGGGCGCTGGATCAGTACAGCCACGCCACGGGGGTGGCGGTGCTGGTCGACAGCCAGTTGAGTCGCGGCCGACGCTCATTGGCGGTCGATGGCGAATACACCGCTGCCGATGCGCTGCGCCGTTTGCTCGGCGGCAGCGGGCTGATGGCGCGCTACGCCCGCGACGACGCGTTCACCTTGCAGGTGGCGCAGGTCGAGGACGTGCCGTCGGCCATGGAAAAACCCACGCCGGCCAGCGCCGCCGTGAGTCGCAGCTACGCCACCGCCGTGCAAACGGCGATCGAGCGCAACCTGTGCCGTTCGCCATTGACCCGTCCGGGCAGTTATCGCGCGGTGTTGCAGGTCTGGGTCGGGCGTGACGGCGTGGTGCAGCACAACCGGTTGGTCGCCACCACCGGTGATATACGGCGCGATACCGCGCTGGTGGAGAGCTTTCGCAATCTCAAGATCGACCGGCCGACGCCCAGCGCCTTGCGTCAGCCGGTCACGTTGCTGTTGTTACCGGAGTCGTCAGGGAAACGCATGGAATGCACCAAATGGGAAGGAGTTTCCGGGGGATGAAAGACACCGGACAAGGTTCGATGGTCCAGCTGTTCCTGACGTCCTACGAGGACTTTCGGGTGCGCTTGCGCAGGCGTCTCGGTTCGGAAGACCTGGCGAACGACGTGTTGCACGAAACCTACCTGCGGGTCGACCGCATGGAGACGCCGCCGAACCTGTTGCGGCCCAATGCCTACCTCTATCGCATGGCGCTGAACATCGCCGCCGACCGCCGTCAGGCCGATGCGCGCCTGCTCACCGGCGAGGAAGTCGAAGAGCTGCTGCAAATCGGTGACGAAGCCCTCGACCCGGCGCGGGTGGTGGGCGGGCAAAAGGAAATCCAGTCACTGCTCAGTGCCCTCTACGAACTGCCCGCACGACGTCGCAGAATCTTCATCGCCGCACGCCTGGAAGAGGCACCGCACCTGGAAATCTCCCAGCGCTTCGGCATTTCCACACGCATGGTCGAGAAGGAAATCAAAGCCGCATTGGGCTTCTGCGCCGCGAAACTGGAAAGAAAAGTGTTTCAGCGGTTCGGTCGCGGGGCCGGAAAACCGTCTTCTGAATAGTGCCCGATCAATTCGTTGAGAACCTGCGCGTTTGAACATCTTTCGACTGACACCTGCCGAGCCATCGGCGGCCGACCCTCTGCACAACGAAGCCCACGACTGGCTGGTCCTGCTGACCTCCGGCCGCGCCACCGTGGCCGATGCCCGCGCGCTGCGCGAATGGTGCGCCCAGAGCGCCGAACATGCCCGCGCGTTTGAAGATGCCAAGCGGTTGTGGCAACAACTGCAACCGGCTGTGGAGCAAATGCAGGCGCCGCGTCGTTTCGGTCGCCGCGCCTTTCTCGGTGGCGCGATTGCTGCGTCGGCGGCGTTTTTGCTGGTGCGCGGGACGATTCCTGGTGGCTTCGGAGGGCTGGGTGCTGACTACATCACCGAAGTTGGCCAGCAGCGCCGCTTTGAACCGGTGCAGGGTGTGAGCCTGGAGCTGAACACTCAGACGCGGATCAATCAGCGTGCGGTGTCTGACGGTGTGCAGGGTTTTGAGCTGGTCAGTGGCGAAGTTGAGGTGCAGACGGCGCGGTTGCCGCTGGCGATGCAGGCTGGGGGAGGGTGGTTGCGTGCGAGTCAGGGGCGTTTCAACTTGCGTAACACGGATCAGCAAGTTTGCGTGACTTGCCTTGATGGTGCGGTTGAAGTTGATGTTGAGGGGCGTAGTTTGCGGCTTGAACCGGGGCAGCAGGTGACCTATGACGCGCGGCAGGTTGGCAGTGTGCAGAGTGTCGACACGGCGGCGGTGATGAATTGGCGTCAGCAAGTGTTGGTGTTTAACGGCGCTACGCTGAGCCAGATGATTGATGAGATCAATCGGTATCGGCCGGGGATGTTGTTGCTGCTCAACCGTGAGCTTGGGCAGCGGCGGGTGCAGGCGCGCTTTAGCCTTGATCAACTTGCTGGCGTTGCGTTGCTGATTCGGGATGCTTATGGCGTTAAGTGCACTGAGTTGCCGGGTGGCGTCGTCGTTTTGAGCTAGTGGGGTTGATTGGGTACATATCCGTTGCTGCGGTAACGGCGGCTTAGGGTTCCGCCCTGACGGCGGGTCACCTTTTCCAAACGCCGAAAAGGTAACCCAAAAGGCTTG
>NZ_NQYG01000023.1:0-74225 GCF_002878485.1 Pseudomonas sp. AD21 | reverse complement strand
ATTTGAAATGCGTTCCCCTGTAGGAGTGAGCCTGCTCGCGATAGCGGTGCAACTGTTGGTGCATAACTTGAATCTGATCTCACCATTCAGGTGCAAAGCACACCAAAAAAAACCCCTGATTTATATCCTGTGCACCATTTAATTTCATAAGTGCGACATTTTGCTCTATTCCTGTGCGCAATTCGTTTGTTACAGTCCGGCTCAATCGCTTCCAACGACAATAAATTTGCCGAGACTTTTCCCATGATCGAATCCGTCGAATCCTTCCTCGCCCGGCTGAAAAAACGCGACCCGGATCAGCCCGAATTCCACCAGGCCGTCGAAGAAGTCCTGCGCAGTCTGTGGCCGTTTCTCGAAGCCAATCCGCATTACCTGACCTCGGGGATTCTGGAACGCATCTGCGAGCCGGAGCGGGCGGTGGTGTTTCGCGTGTCGTGGGTCGACGATCAGGGCAAGGTTCAGGTCAATCGCGGTTTCCGTATCCAGATGAACAGCGCGATCGGCCCGTACAAGGGCGGCTTGCGCTTCCATCCTTCGGTGAACATGGGTGTGCTGAAGTTTCTGGCGTTTGAGCAGACCTTCAAGAACTCCCTGACCTCGTTGCCCATGGGCGGCGGCAAGGGCGGTTCGGACTTCGATCCGAAGGGCAAGAGCGACGCCGAAGTCATGCGTTTCTGCCAGGCCTTCATGAGCGAGCTGTACCGCCACATCGGCGCCGACGTTGATGTGCCAGCCGGTGACATCGGTGTCGGTGCGCGGGAAATCGGTTTTCTGTTCGGCCAGTACAAGCGCCTGAGCAACCAGTTCACCAGCGTTCTGACCGGCAAGGGCATGACCTACGGCGGCAGTCTGATTCGTCCGGAGGCTACCGGTTTCGGTTGCGTGTATTTCGCCGAGGAAATGCTCAAGCGCCGTGAGCAGACCGTCGAAGGCAAGCGCGTGGCGATCTCCGGTTCTGGCAACGTCGCCCAGTACGCGGCGCGCAAAGTCATGGACCTCGGCGGCAAGGTGATTTCGTTGTCCGACTCCGAAGGCACGCTGTACTGCGAGTCCGGCCTGAGTGAAGAGCTATGGCTGGCGCTGCTGGAATTGAAGAACGTCAAACGCGGACGCATCAGCGAGCTGGCGGCTGCGTTTGGCCTGGAGTTCCGCGCCGGACAACTGCCATGGTCGTTGCCGTGCGACATCGCGCTGCCGTGCGCCACGCAGAACGAACTCGACGCCGAAGCCGCCCGCACCCTGCTGCGCAACGGCTGTGTGTGCGTGGCTGAAGGCGCGAACATGCCGACCACGCTTGCGGCCGTGGATATCTTCATCGAGGCGGGCATTTTGTTCGCCCCGGGCAAGGCTTCCAACGCCGGCGGGGTGGCGGTGAGCGGTCTGGAGATGTCGCAGAACGCCATGCGCCTGCTGTGGACGGCGGGTGAGGTGGACAGCAAGCTACACGCGATCATGCAGTCGATCCATCACGCCTGCGTGTATTACGGCGAGGAGAACGGACGGATCAACTACGTCAAAGGCGCGAACATCGCCGGCTTCGTCAAAGTCGCTGATGCGATGCTCGCTCAGGGTGTGGTTTAAGCCGGTTCGATGCGAATCACTTCAATCATCTGATCGCCGGCGGGGCGTTGCCACAGCACTTCGTCATTGAGCCGGGTCCCTAGCAGTGCCCGGCCCAGCGGCGAGCCCCAGTTGATCAGGCCCTGACTGGCGTCAGCCTGATCCTCGCCAACCAGTTGCACCCGGCGTTCGGTGCTGTGTTCGTCGGCGTAGGTTACCCAGCTGCCGATCTGCACCTTGTCGGTGGAGGTCGCGGCGGCCGCGACCTGCGCGCTGCCCAGGCGCTGATTGAAATAGCGCAGATCCCGTTCCAGATCGGCCAGGCGCTGTTTGTCGGCCTGTTCGCCCTTGGCCGACTGCTCGGCGTGCAGGCTTTGCAGGTCGGCGACTTTGGCCTGCAACTGCGCCAATCCCAGGGGTGTGACGTAATTGGGCTGCGCGCTGACCTGCCGTTCAACGGGCTGATCGGCTTGCGCGGCGGCGTTGTCTTCGTTGACGAAAGCGCGGCTCATGGTGTCCTCCTGTGATAGGAATTGGTCCATAGTCGCCGACGTTTGGTTTCACTGGATGTCTGGAAGCGACCTATTGCGAGCGATAAGCCCGTCCGGCGTCCTGATCTTTCTGCTGCTGCCAGGCGCGCTCGCGTTCGTCCCAGTGTTCGTTGCGATACGCTTCACGATCCTTGTTCTCCAGCATCGCCTGACACTGGCGGAAGCCGTCGGTCCAGCCTTCGGCGTATTGCTTGTCCTTGAGATAGCGCGGCACGTTCTTGCGAAACTCGCCGCTGATCGAGCCGGCCGCTTGCCGCCCGCTGACGCAGCCGTCATCGAAACCGTCGGCGAAGGCCGGTGGATAACCTTTGGCGACCAAGTCTTCATGGGTGGTCTGGCAACCCCCGAGCAACAGCAAAACACCCAACAGTCCCGCACACCGCCACATTGCACTCTCCCGCGCCGAATCCCGGCTGATAGGGAAAGTCTAGAAGCGGAATCGTCGGACGTTGGTGAAAGACATGTAAGTAATTCGTTGAACACCGGAGACCCCTGTGGGAGCGGGCTTGCTCGCGAAAGCGGTGTGTCAGGCAGCATTTGAATCGCCTGACACGACGCCTTCGCGAGCAAGCCCGCTCCCACAAGGGTTACTGATTGGGTTGCAGTTCAGTAGTGATACCACTTCACTTCGAGCATTACCTCGGTTTCCGGGGTCGCCACATGACTGAACTCACGCTGCGCACTCAGGCGCAAACCCAGATTGCGCGACAGCTCCCACTGCTGGTTCAGGCTCAGGCTGCGGCGTACTTCGCCGTTGGTGAAGTAATCGCCCTTGGCCTCGACGCTGAGATTGCCCAGCGGGTTTTTCCACAGCACGCCGGTGTTGAAACCGCCGGCCGGAGTGACGAACCCGGCGAAGTCATTGTTGTGCTCGATGCGCACGGTGCCGAGGGCAAAGCCGAGCGTGTCTTCGCCCAGTTGCCAGGTGCCGCCACCGCCACCGTTGACGTGGCTGACCAGGGTTTCGTCATCGTGTTTGCCCGGCACACGCTCAAGGCCTCCGGTGACTTGCCATGACAGTGGCTGCAGCAGCTCATTGCGTGGGGTCAGCGAACGGATGGTCGCCAGGTCCAGTTGCTGGAACTGCCACTGGTTGCCTTCGTACTGGCGCAGCTTCATCTGCAGGATTTCGATCTGCGCGCCGAGGGGGAAGCTTTCGGCGTTGTCGTTGAGGTCGTGGTAAGCCATGCGCAAGCCGTACTCGCCGAACGCGCGATCACCCCGGGTGCCGACGCCGGCCTGCCAGGTGCGCGATTCGTGGCCGTCTTCCGGCAGGCCCGGTCGTGGAATCTGCAGCTCCGGCGCCGGGTTCTTGTTGATCGCCCGCAGCAGTTCGAAACTGCGTTGCGCCCGTTGCGGATCACGCTCCTGACCGTTGGCACGGTAGCGTTCCAGGCGATACGCAGCATCGATGATCAGCGCTTGGCGATCCCGGGGCAGGGCCTTGAAGGTCGGATCCTGCAACACCTGCTGATCGGCGCTGACTTTCAGTACCCATTGCTGTTCGTCGCTGCTCAACGGCTCGGCGCGGCTGAGCAGTTCACGCTCGCGGGACGGGCGATATTCGATGCTTTCCACCAGCCCGGCTTCTTTCACCGCTTTGACCGTGTCGGTGGGAATGGCGGTCAGCGGGAATTGTTCAGTCAGGCGCAGGCTCGGACGCGCCACTTGCAGCAATTCGAGCAGGCGATACGAGCAGTTTTCGTCGAAGAAGAAGTAGTCGAACTGGATCTGCTTCAACTCCCACACATGCTCGACCATGCGTGCGGTTTCTGCTTGCGTCAGGTTCAGCCGGTATTCCCACAGGTCGCGGTTTTCCAGGCTGCGGTACTCGGAGAGTTTTTCCTGATAGGGCACCAGCGCGAACAGCCCCGGGTAGCCGCCCATCAAGCCTTTCCAGGCGTAGAGGATGCTGTTGTCGGAGCCTTCGATGTAGGCGCCGAAGTTGATCGCGTAACTGAGCAACGAGGTCTTGTCGGCCTGTACGTCAGCCTGGTCGATGCGCAGCAGGGTGTGGCCGAACATCGATGACGGGCTGTTGAGGTACGCCGCAGGGAAGATCATCACCGCGCTGTGCGGCGAGACGTCCTTGAACCACTTTTTGAATTCGACGCAATCGGGGGCGGGCAGGTCGCTGAGGTTGAGCTGCGCTTTCAGCCAGCGCGTGCGCGCGGGGTAGACGCACTGCGCGTGTTGCTCGCCGAGACTGGCCGGGGCGTACAGCGCTTGTACGGTGGCGGCCAGTTCATGGTCGGGGTGTTCGTTGCCGTCGGGGGCGAGGAAGAACTTCTTGTCGCTGACATAGCTGCGCCAGCCACCGAGCTTGGCGGTTTCGTAGTGGCCGAGGGAAATCCAGAAGCGATCGTTGGCCAGTTGCTGCAAACGTTGAGGGTCGACGTGAGGCGTGGCGGACAGCGGGGCGCAGACACAGAGCGCCAGCCAGGCAAGGCGTTTGAGCATAGGTGGCAACTTAAGTCGAAAGAAAATAAAGCCCGGATCGGGCTGCAATCACTCCCCTGTCCAGCATCACATTCGAGTGATTGCACTCAAAACAAAACCCGCTTCCCGAAAGAAGCGGGCCGGGGGTCGAGCTTAAGCCTGAGTGGCGTACTTGGCCAGACGAGGGTCTGATTTGAGTACAGCCAGGGTGTTGGTATGCACGTCTTCGGCGGTCACGTCAGCCTTGCTGAAGATCTGCTGGAAGTGCTCGTGAGTGACAGCGGCGAAGTGCGCACGGTCTTCCGGCGCCACGCCCAGTACCACGGCATAAGTCGTCAGCGCTTCGCCGTTGCCTTTTGCCATGTCTTCGGACAGCTCGTTCATCATGCCATTCATGGCGAACCAGGATTTACCGCCGTAAGTCAGCGACGCGTTGGTCGAGCAACCGTTGGTGCCGGAAGTCATACCGAACGTTGCGTTACCGGAAGTGCCGTTGGTGGTGGATGCCAGGAAGTGTGCCGGGGTGCCACGCTGACCTTCGAACAGCATGTTGCCCCAACCGCAATCCGGACCGCCTGGCGCTTGAGCCATGGCATTGAGAGATACAACGGTGAAGAGAGTACCGAGAAGAATCCGTTTCATAGCTTTGTTCTCTTTGTGTGCATACCAATGGACAGGGTTCTGGCCCCCCAGGTGCTGCCTAGACAGACCCTTTTGAAGCCAGTGGGCCGGTTATTAGTTCCAGCCGCGCAGTTTGGAGTTTAGGCACGTTCCCGTGGTTCCGTGATTTTTTGCTGAATATTCGTTGAAATCCCCGGTTTCAGGGGGCCGGCCGTGCGGCAGGGCGCTTGTCTATGCTTTGTCACATGGCGCGCCTTGCCAGTGGGGTACGGGCAGCGCCAGAATGCCGCTATCTGCCCCGCCTGATTGTTAAGGAAGCCCGATGCCTGATCCTGTTGCTGCCAGCTTGCGTCTAGCGCCCGAAGCGCTGACCCGTCCGTTTTCCGCTGAACAGTTCAGCTTCACTACCACCAATGATCTGGAGCCCTTTCGCGGTGTGCTTGGCCAGGAACGTGCGGTCGAAGCCTTGCAGTTCGGTGTGGCCATGCCACGCCCCGGTTACAACGTCTTTGTCATGGGCGAACCCGGCACCGGCCGCTTCTCGTTCGTCAAACGCTACCTGAAGGCCGAAGGCAAACGCCTGCAGACCCCGGCGGACTGGGTCTACGTCAACAACTTCGATGAACCGCGCGAACCCCGCGCACTGGAACTGCCTTCGGGCACGGCCGGCGCGTTCATCGGCGACATCAACGGCTTGATCGATAACCTGCTGGCGACGTTCCCGGCGGTGTTCGAGCACCCGTCCTACCAGCAGAAAAAAAGCGCCATCGACCGCGCCTTCAACCAGCGCTACGACAAGGCGCTGGACGTCATCGAACGTCTGGCGCTGGAAAAAGACGTCGCCTTGTACCGCGACAGCAGCAACATTGCCTTCACCCCGATGCTCGAAGGCAAGGCGCTGGACGAGGCCGAGTTTTCGCAATTGCCGGAAGCCGAACGCGAGCGTTTCCACGAGGATATTTCCGGTCTCGAAGAGCGGCTGAACGAAGAACTCGCCAGCCTGCCGCAGTGGAAGCGCGAGTCGAACAATCAGTTGCGTCAGCTCAACGAAGAAACCATCACCCTGGCCTTGCAGCCGCTGCTGTCGCCGCTGTCCGAGAAGTACGCGGAGAACGCCGCGGTCTGCGGTTACTTGCAAGCGATGCAGGTGTACCTGCTGAAGACCGTGGTCGAGCAACTGGTCGACGACAGCAAGACCGACGCTGTGGCGCGCAAGCTGCTGGAAGAGCAATACGCGCCGAGCCTGGTGGTTGGCCACCCGGTGAGTGGCGGTGCGCCGGTGGTGTTCGAGCCGCACCCGACTTACGAAAACCTGTTCGGTCGCATTGAGTACACCACCGATCAAGGCGCGCTCTACACCACCTATCGCCAGTTGCGCCCGGGTGCGTTGCACCGTGCCAATGGCGGCTTCCTGATTCTTGAAGCGGAAAAAATGCTCAGTGAGCCGTTCGTGTGGGACGCGCTCAAGCGCGCCCTGCAATCGCGCAAACTGAAAATGGAATCACCGCTGGGCGAGATGGGCCGTTTCGCCACCGTGACCCTCAACCCGCAGCACATTCCGCTGCAGGTCAAAGTGGTAATTATCGGTGCGCGGCAGCTGTATTACACGCTACAAGACCTCGATCCGGACTTCCAGGAGATGTTCCGCGTGCTGGTCGACTTCGACGAAGACATCCCGATGGTCGACGAAAGCCTGGAGCAGTTCGCCCAGTTGCTGAAAACCCGTACCTCGGAAGAAGGCATGGCACCGCTGACCGCTGATGCGGTGGCGCGTCTGGCGACCTACAGCGCACGCCTGGCCGAGCATCAGGGGCGTTTGTCGGCGCGTATCGGTGATTTGTTCCAACTGGTCAGTGAAGCGGATTTCATCCGGCATCTGGCCGGCGATGAAATGACCGACGCGGGGCACATCGAACGCGCGCTGAAAGCCAAGGCCACTCGGACTGGCCGCGTATCGGCGCGGATTCTCGACGACATGCTCGCCGGGATCATCCTGATCGACACCGACGGTGCGGCGGTCGGCAAGTGCAACGGCCTGACTGTGCTCGAAGTCGGTGATTCGGCGTTCGGTGTGCCGGCGCGGATTTCCGCCACGGTGTACCCGGGCGGTAGCGGCATCGTCGACATCGAGCGTGAGGTCAACCTCGGTCAGCCGATTCACTCCAAAGGCGTGATGATCCTCACCGGGTATCTGGGCAGCCGTTACGCCCAGGAATTCCCGCTGGCGATTTCCGCGAGCATCGCGCTGGAGCAATCCTACGGTTACGTCGATGGCGACAGTGCGTCGCTGGGCGAGGCCTGCACGCTGATTTCGGCGCTGTCGAAAACTCCGCTCAAGCAGTGCTTTGCGATCACCGGTTCGATCAACCAGTTCGGTGAAGTGCAGGCGGTCGGCGGGGTCAACGAGAAGATCGAAGGCTTCTTCCGCCTCTGCGAAGCACGCGGGCTGACCGGCGAGCAGGGCGCGATCATTCCGCAGGCCAACGTCGCTACGCTGATGCTCGACGAGAAGGTGCTGGCGGCGGTGCGTGCCGGGCAGTTTCACGTGTACGCGGTGCGTCAGGCCGATGAGGCATTGAGCCTGTTGGTGGGCGAGCCGGCCGGTGAGCCGGATGCCGAAGGCCAGTTCCCGGAGGGCAGCGTCAACGCGCGAGTGGTCGAGCGTCTGCGGGTGATTGCCGAAATGATCAGCGAAGAAGACCTGAAGGAGGCCGAGAAGGAGCTGGCGCAGGAGGCGTTGACTGAAGCCAAACCCGCCTAAATCCTGACCTGGTAAAAATTGTGGGAGGGGGCTTGCTCCCACAGTTGTTTCAAATTGTGTTTTGCGGTGATCTTCAGGAAAAGTGCCACTACTCTGACGTCAACATTCACACAATGACCATTCGGCGCCTTCTGGTTCTATCCGGCTTGCGTGGCAGACTTTTCTTCTATTCTCAGCTCAAGGACATCGACAGTATCACTGGATCGAAACAGCCTTCGCGTGAAGGCTGAATACCGGCTTTACCGAGGGTCGCCGCCATGTCGCGCAACCTCTGCCTCACCCGTCAATGCCTGGGTCTTGTGACCCGTATCGAATGCGCCATCAAACCACTGGCCGGCGATAACGGCATGTGGACTCTGCTCTTCGCCGCCGGTATGGCCGGCGAACAACCTTCCGCCATCAAGGCTCAGGGCCCGTTCCACGGGCCGGTCGCCGCCGAGTCGATTCTCGACACCATTGTTGAAAGCCTGACGATGCATGGCTATGAACTGGCCGACGATCCGCAGATCTGGAGCCTGCACCTGCAGGCGCAGCTGCGCCAGATCAACGGCGGGCGTGGGCGTTCGGTCGGCGTGTTCGACCATTAACAGGCGCAATCACGGCGCGGTATCGGGCTGCTGCGCCTTTTCAAGCTTGACCTCAAAGCCGTATTGCACGGTATTGAGGTCGGTTCGCTGATAGGTCTCCACGTGCGTTGGACGGCCATAGAAGTAATGCACGCCGAACAGCGCCGGGCCATCTGCACTCGCGTCGTGGCTGACCGAGAGAATCTGTTTCAGGTAGTTACCACTGTCGTCCTTGACGAAGAACCGCCAGGCGTTGGCCGGAAACAGTTTCAGGTCCACCACCAGCGTGTTGTTCTTGATCTCCAGGCCTTTGGGCAGCGACTTGGCGTCATAGGTTTTCTTGTCCACGGTCGCGAGAAACAACGGCATCGAACCCACGGCAATCGCCGGGGTTTCCGGGAACAGGTTCAAATCGTAAGTGATGGTCGCTTGCAGCGGATCGACCTGATACGCCTCGGGCGGCAGTTCGATCGGCTCATCGAGTTTGCCGCTGCGTTTTTCGGTGAAAAACGTGACTGGACTCTCGCCGGGGCTGAAATCATCGCCGAGTAATTCATCGTTGAAGGTTCGACGGTGGGAGAACTCGATGCGTGCAGCGCTGGGCTCTTCCACGGACTGATGGATGCGGATGCCGGCCTTCAGTTCTTCCTCGGTGAGGCTCGCCCCCTTGAGCCAGTTCGGTGCCAGATCGTCATAGACCACCACCGCCGGGTCCAGCGGCTGGATGGCTTTGTCCGTGGTGTGCTGACTGAAGGTGCGCACTGGCAGATCCAGCGCCTTGCGGGTCACGGTCGCCGATGAGAAATCCAGCACGCTGACTTCCAGGGTATCGACAGGGCCGTTGAAGTAGACCTTGTTGTAGCGGCGCGGGTGCTGCTGCTCGAAGGCGTGCTGTTCGTCCTCCAGCTGCTTTTCCAGCGCCTCGCTCCAGGTTTTCTGTTGTTGCAGGTGCGCCAGTTGTTTCTCGTAGAAGCTTACTTGTGCCGGGCTCTCGTTGATCGAGCCGGCGCGCACCAGGTACTGCCCGGTGGTGTCGCGGGCCTGAACGATCAGCGGGTTGAGTTGAGCGCCTTCGACCTCGGGGGCCAGTGGCAGGTTGTTGCTGAATTCGACTTCGGCGTAGTTCTTTGCAAGTTTCAGCAGGGTGACGCTGAGGTTGTCGTCGGTGCGGGTCTGGCCGACGTCCTTCTGGCTCAGGTTGAAACTGAACAAACGGCGTGGAGTGATGACTTCGACCTTGCCTTGCAGGCTCACCGGTTGCGGCTGAGTCTTCTTGTCCACGTCCAGACCTTCGATGAACGGGTAGGTTACGGTCAAGTCATCGGGATTGTTGACGTTGGAGCTGGACGGGCTCAACTGGATGCCGGGATCGGTTTCCGACCACTCCGGCTGATAGGCAATCACGCGTTTGTTGCTCAGCGTCACCGACTGCCATTCCACACCGTGGGGAAACAGGAAGCCGCCAGGAATGTTGAGGTTGAAGGGGAACACCGGTTGCAGGTCGGTGAGGTAGTCGGAGCTGGCGTCCTTGTGCAGCACGAACAGCCCGTTGATGAAGGTGTCGACCAGTGCCTGCGGGGAAGGGTAGTGCTTGAGGACGCTGAGGGTGTCTTCGCCGTACACGGTTTTCAGCGGTGTGCTGTCGAGTTTGTGTTGCGCGCGTTCGAGCAGCAGCAACGAGCCGCCGAGTTCGGTCACGGCATCCTTGAGCTTCGGATCAGTGATGGCGTCCAGTGAATGTTCGAACGTTGCTGTCTTTGTTTCGAGGCTGACCGTGGGCTTTTTCTCCTCGCCGGGAGAGCAGCCACCCAGCAGCAAAGCGAGGCAAACTCCGGCAGTCGTCAACGGTAATCGCACATCCATTTCCAGTCGTCCTGTCCACTTTCGCTAGGCGGTCAATGGTTTGGACAGTAGCAGAAAAAAATTCACCCACACACGCAGGTTGCGCTGATTGGAGGTGCGAGTCGGGCGGTTTCTGGCTGTCACAGGTGGCTGTTATACTCGCCCCCGATTACAACCCCCCTTGTGTGAGATTCAATGGAACGCTTTTTCGAAAACGCAATGTACGCCTCTCGCTGGCTGCTGGCGCCGATTTACTTCGGCCTGTCCCTCGGGTTGCTGGCGCTGGCACTGAAATTTTTCCAGGAAGTCTTCCACGTCATCCCCAACGTGTTCTCGATGGCCGAATCGGACCTTATCCTGGTGCTGCTGTCGCTGATCGACATGGCGCTGGTTGGCGGCTTGCTGGTGATGGTGATGATTTCCGGCTACGAAAACTTCGTCTCGCAACTGGATATCGACGACAGCAAGGAAAAGCTCAACTGGCTGGGCACCATGGACTCTTCGTCACTGAAGATGAAAGTGGCGGCCTCGATCGTGGCGATTTCCTCGATCCACCTGCTGCGGATTTTCATGGACGCCAAGAACGTCGATCCCGAGCACCTGATGTGGTACGTGATCATCCACATGACCTTCGTGATCTCGGCGTTCGCCATGGGTTATCTGGACAAAGTCACCAAGCACTGATCATTGATTGATCGCTGCAAAAACACCGCCCGTCTGTTGCGAAACAGACGGGCGGTGTCGTTTGTGGCTTGTGCTTTGGTGCCCACGGGCATATCCCTGTAAGGGTCTTGGCTCGCTACCGTATGAGGTGCGTTCATGAACCTGCAAGAGTTGAATGCGTTTGCCATCGCCAGAAAGGTCGATGAGCTGAACCTGATTTCCATGGAGGGCGGCATTTATCTGCTCGAGGCACGGATGCATGGGGCGGCGTATCCGCTGAGTGATCTCAAAGGCAACATGCTGACGCTGCGTTCGGTGGAGCATGCGCGGGATTTGCTGCATGCCTTTCCGGTGCTGCCGTTCAACCTCGTACACACCTCGGTACACGATGAAATGTGTGGTCTGGGCGCCAGTGGCGAGGAAAGCCTGAAGGTGCCGCTGGCCTGGCGTTCAGCCCTGTAGGCGTTGCGCGCCATCGCCGGAACATCTGTGCTAGTCTGCTCGCCCTTTTGGTTCCGGGCGCGCCGGGACGCGCTGTGCACGCACGGCAAGTCCTGTGGCCGTCCGCACAGCGGAGCAGTGTCATGTCCGAAGTAAATCTGTCCACCGACGAAACCCGCGTCAGCTACGGCATCGGCCGTCAGCTGGGTGACCAGCTGCGCGACAACCCGCCACCGGGCGTTAGCCTGGACGCCATCCTGGCCGGCCTGACCGACGCCTTCGCCGGCAAGGAAAGCCGTGTGGGTCAGGAAGAAATGTCCGCCAGCTTCAAGGTTATCCGCGAAATCATGCAAGCCGAAGCGGCTGCCAAAGCTGAAGCCGCTGCTGGCGAAGGTCTGGCCTTTCTGGCTGAAAACGCCAAGCGTGACGGCATCACCACCCTGGCCTCCGGCCTGCAATTCGAAGTGCTGACTCAGGGCGAAGGCGCCAAGCCGACCCGTGAAGATCAAGTGCGTACGCACTACCACGGCACGCTGATCGACGGCACTGTGTTCGACAGCTCCTACGAGCGTGGCCAGCCAGCAGAATTCCCGGTTGGCGGCGTGATCGCCGGCTGGACCGAAGCTCTGCAACTGATGAATGCCGGCAGCAAATGGCGCCTGTACGTGCCGAGCGAACTGGCTTACGGCGCTCAAGGCGTTGGCAGCATTCCGCCGCACAGCGTTCTGGTATTCGACGTCGAGCTGCTGGACGTTCTGTAATTCCGGGCCTGCCTCGATGGCGGGCTAGTGTAGGAGTGAGCCTGCTCGCGATGGCGTCCTTTCAGGCAGCGAATCTGTTGCCTGACATACCGCTATCGCGAGCAGGCTCACTCCTACAGTTTTAACGCGTTTCATATTTCGATCTTGTGATGCAGCTCACTGGTCGGGCGCAAGGCCCGGGCATAGCAGAACAGGAACAGATTGCGCACCAGCTCCTTGAGCACCAACGGTTCGCTGGAACTCAGGCTGCTGACGTCCAGATCCCCTTGGTCTTGCAGCTCATGCAGGGCTTCTTCTTCAAGTACCGCACAGACTTCGCCGGTTTCCCGATGCAGGATTCTGAGGTACGGGTGTGGGCGATCCAGCCAGGCGTCGATCAAATAAGTCATGGGTCTCATCTCCTTCAAAGGTTTCAATGAGAATAATTCTTATTCGTCAAATAGCAAGTGCCTATTGGCGGATTGCGATTTTTTACGGGTAAAGATTGCGTAAGGTCAAAACGGCTGGCGTTTGGCTATTGCGCGGTTTTGCTGGAGCGGAGCGGGGAGGGCGAAGCACCATCCCACGCCTGGCGCGGGATGGATGACGGCGGAATCAGACCTTTCTGACGAACTCGGACTTGAGCTTCATCGGGCCGATGCCGTCGATCTTGCAGTCGATGTCGTGGTCGCCATCGCACAGGCGGATGTTCTTGACCTTGGTGCCGACCTTGACCACCAGCGAGGTGCCCTTGACCTTCAGGTCCTTGATCACGGTGATGGTATCGCCATCCTGCAGGACGTTGCCGACCGAATCCTTCTTCACGGCATCATCCGACGCCACTTCGGCTTCGCCGCTGGCCGACCACTCGTGGGCGCATTCAGGGCAGATCAGTTGGGCACCGTCTTCGTAGGTGTATTCGGAATTGCATTTCGGGCAGGGTGGCAACGTGCTCACTAAGGCTCCTTGAGGGATGTGGTTCGCTAAAAGTCGCACATTGTATAAGGTTTTAGCGGCGGGAGGGCATATCGCAGAAACAACTGTGGGAACGGGCTTGCTTGCGAAGGCGGTGTGTCAGTCAACATTGATGTTGAATGACAGGTTGCTTTCGCGAGCAAGCCCGCTCCCACAGAAGGCAGAATCAGTGCGTGCGGGCGACCGCAAATTCGCTCAGTTCCACCAGCGCATCGCGGTATTCGCTGGCTGGCAGCGCGTCGAGGCACTTGATCGCACGGGCCACGTAGTCGCGGGCCAGTTGTGCGGTGTACTCCAGCGAACCCGAGGCTTCCACGGCGATGCGGATGCTTTCGAGGTTTTCGATCCCGCCTTTCTGGATCGCCTGGCGCACCAGGGCAGCCTGTTCAGGCGTGCCTTCGCGCATGGTATAGATCAGCGGCAGGGTTGGCTTGCCTTCGGCCAGATCGTCACCGACGTTCTTGCCCAGGGTCTCGGCGTCGCCCTTGTAGTCGAGCAGGTCGTCGACCAGTTGGAACGCCACGCCCAGGTGGTCGCCGAAGGTGCGCAGGGCTTCGCTCTGCTCGGCGGTGGCACCGGCCAGCGCGGCAGCGCTGTGGGTCGACGCTTCGAAGAGCATCGCGGTCTTGCCGCGGATGACTTCCATGTAGGTTTCTTCGGTGGTGCTGGCGTCGCGTACCTTGGACAGTTGCAACACTTCGCCTTCGGCGATGATGCGCGTGGCCTGGGACAGGATCTTCATCACCGGCATCGAACCCAGCTCGACCATCATTTCGAACGAGCGCGAGTACAGGAAGTCGCCGACCAGTACGCTCGGGGCATTGCCCCACATGGCGTTGGCCGTCGAGCGGCCACGACGCATGCCGGACATGTCGACCACGTCGTCATGCAGCAGGGTCGCGGTGTGCAGGAACTCGATGGTGGCGGCCAGCAGACGCAGGTCATCGCCTTCGCGGCCCAGCGCCTTGCCACACAGCAGCACCAATAAAGGACGCAGGCGTTTGCCGCCGGCCGAGGTGATGTAATCGCCGATTTTCGATACCAGCGGCACTCGGGAAGTCAGCTGCTTCTTGATGATGCCGTCGACGGCGCTAAAATCGTCCGCCACCGCGCGGTAGAAAGCTTGGGGTTGCATCAGCGACAGTTGCTCCAGAAGGGTTGCGCGGCATGCTAGGACCCACGTCCGGACCTGTCAAGGCGCGATGGACGGCCCCTTGCAAGCCTGAGAAGGCTTGCGTACAATCGCGCACCCTGAACTTCCTGGGCAGCACCTGCCTTACGCAATTGCAACAGGCCTTCCAGCCTTATGCAGCCATGCCAGCCAATACCTCTTCTTATAAAGAGCTGGGTGAGCAGGATTATCGGAGAAATACCATGTCTTATGCAGTAATCGTTACTGGCGGCAAGCAGTACAAAGTCGCCCCAGGTGAATACCTGAAGATCGAAAAACTGGAAGTCGCTACCGGCGAATCCGTTACCTTTGATCGCGTTCTGTTGGTTGCCAATGGCGACGACGTGAATATCGGCGCTCCAGTTGTTGCTGGCGCTACCGTTGTGGCTGAAGTGATCTCCCAAGGTCGTCACGATAAAGTCCGCATCATCAAGTTCCGTCGTCGTAAGCACCACATGAAGCGTATGGGCCACCGCCAGTGGTACACCGAGATCAAAATCACCGGTATTCAGGCTTAATTTCAGCCTAATTCCTCACTAGGAGAATTGAACTCATGGCACACAAAAAAGCTGGTGGTAGTACCCGTAACGGTCGCGACTCAGAAGCCAAACGCCTTGGCGTGAAGATGTATGGCGGCCAGGTCATCAAGGCCGGCAACATCATCGTGCGTCAGCGCGGCACCCAATTCCACGCTGGCTACGGCGTTGGCATGGGTAAAGATCACACCCTCTTCGCGAAAATCGAAGGCGTGATCAAGTTTGAAGTAAAAGGCGCCTTCGGTCGTCGTTACGTGAGCGTAATCGCGGCCTAATCGCGAGATCGCTGGAAGAGCCCTGTCTTGCGACGGGGCTTTTTCGTTTGTGGGGTGAGTCTCTTGCAAAACTGTTTGTATGGGCTGTCGGCGTGCGATGCAGGTCGTGTTTTGGGGTCGCTGCGCTCATTTTTGCAAGAGTCTTATGTCTTGATTGTTTTTCGGCTCGTCCGTACGGCGAGAGGCGTTGGTTATGAAGTTTGTTGATGAAGTATCGATTCGCGTAAAGGCTGGTGACGGCGGTAATGGCGCCATGAGTTTCCGTCGGGAAAAATTCATCGAAAACGGTGGCCCGAACGGCGGTGATGGCGGTGACGGCGGTTCCATCTACATGATGGCTGACGAAAACCTCAACACCCTGGTCGACTACCGTTACACCCGGCACTTCGATGCCGAGCGTGGCTCTAACGGCGGTAGCACCGACTGCACCGGCAAGAAGGGTGAAGATCTGATCCTGCGTGTGCCAGTCGGTACCACGGTGATCGACTCCGCCACTCAGGAAGTGATCGGCGACCTGACCAAGGCCGGCCAGAAACTGATGGTAGTGCAGGGCGGTTGGCACGGTCTGGGTAACACCCGTTTCAAATCCAGTACCAACCGCGCGCCGCGCCAGACCACTCCGGGCAAACCGGGTGAGCAGCGCGACCTGAAACTGGAAATGAAAGTGCTGGCTGACGTTGGTCTGCTGGGCTTGCCGAACGCTGGTAAAAGTACCTTTATCCGTTCGGTATCGGCGGCCAAGCCGAAAGTTGCTGACTACCCGTTCACCACGTTGGTGCCGAACCTGGGTGTAGTCAGCGTCGATCGCTGGAAAAGCTTCGTCATTGCCGATATTCCGGGTCTGATCGAAGGTGCTTCCGACGGTGCCGGTCTGGGCATTCGCTTCCTCAAGCACTTGGCGCGTACGCGTCTGTTGCTGCACCTCGTCGACATGGCGCCGCTGGATGACAGCAGTGCGCCGGACGCGGCAGAAGTGATTGTCAACGAGCTGGTCAAGTTCAGTCCGTCCCTGGCTGAGCGTGATCGCTGGTTGGTACTGAACAAGTGCGACCAGATCCTTGAAGAAGAGCACGATGCTCGCGTCAAGGAAATCGTTGATCGCCTGGAGTGGACTGGTCCGGTCTACGTGATCTCGGCTATCGCCAAGATCGGTACTGAGCGTCTGTGCCACGACATCATGCGTTACATGGAGGACCGTGCCGATCGTCTGGCTGCAGATCCTGCCTACAAGGAAGAGCTGGCCGATCTCGATCAGCGCATCGAAGACGAAGCCCGTGCACAGTTGCAGGCGCTGGATGACAAGCGTGCCCTGCGTCGCAGTGGCGTGAAGTCGGTCCATGACATTGGCGACGATGACTGGGACGAAGAAGATGTGGATGATGAAGACGGTCCGGAAATCATTTACGTGCGCGACTGATTCGTTGCAGTAAACTTAAGCGCCGCTCAATCGAGCGGCGTTTTAGTATCTGGAAATCGATCGTTGGTCACCAATAGCCACGATTAACGTCACGGGCAGCGCTGGGTCGCGCTGTCCTCAAGCTAAGGTTGAAGATGATGCGGAGCAAAGTGACAGGTGCGCAGCGTTGGGTCGTGAAGATCGGCAGCGCTTTGCTGACGGCGGACGGCAAGGGGCTGGATCGCAAGGCAATGGGTGTCTGGGTCGAGCAGATGGTGGCTCTGCATGAGGCTGGCGTTGAGCTGGTGCTGGTGTCTTCCGGTGCGGTGGCTGCCGGCATGAGTCGTCTGGGCTGGGCCGTGCGACCCAGTGCGATGCACGAGCTCCAGGCCGCTGCTGCCATCGGCCAGATGGGGCTGGTGCAAGCTTGGGAATCGAGCTTTGCCGAGCATGGTCGGCATACCGCGCAGATTCTCCTGACGCACGACGACCTGTCCGACCGCAAGCGCTACCTGAACGCGCGCAGCACCCTGCGCGCACTGGTCGAGCTGAAAGTCATCCCGGTGATCAACGAAAACGACACTGTGGTCACCGATGAAATTCGTTTCGGCGACAACGACACGCTGGCGGCGCTGGTAGCGAACCTGGTCGAAGCGGATCTGCTGGTGATTCTCACGGATCGCGACGGCATGTTCGACGCTGATCCGCGCAACAACCCTGATGCGCAGCTGATTTACGAGGCGCGCGCCGATGACCCTGCTCTTGATGCGGTGGCGGGCGGTACTGGTGGTGCGCTGGGGCGTGGCGGTATGCAGACCAAGCTGCGTGCGGCGCGTCTGGCGGCGCGCTCCGGGGCGCATACGATCATCGTCGGTGGTCGTCTGGAGCGAGTGCTCGATCGCCTGAAAGCCGGCGAGCGCATCGGCACGCTGTTGTCGCCTGAGCGCGGCATGCTGGCAGCGCGCAAGCAATGGCTGGCCGGCCATCTGCAAACCCGCGGCACGCTGGTGCTGGATGAAGGGGCGGTGGCGGCGTTGTCGCAGGGCAACAAGAGTCTGCTGCCGGTCGGCGTGAAGCTGGTGCAGGGCAGTTTCCGTCGCGGCGAAATGGTGGTCTGTGTGGCGCCGGATGGTCGTGAGATTGCCCGTGGCCTGGCCAACTACAGCGCCCTGGAGGCACAAAAAATCATCGGTCAGTCGTCGGAGGCGATTGTCAGCGTGCTGGGCTACATGGCTGAGCCGGAGCTGGTTCACCGTGACAACCTGATTCTGGTCTAAGGAAAAAACACGATGCGCATGGCAAAAGGATTGTTGGGCCTGCTGATGGCGTTGCCATTGCTGGCCTCGGCCGAGGAAATCGGCCAGGTGTCGACGGTATTCAAATTTGTCGGCCCGAATGACCGGATCGTGGTCGAGGCCTTCGATGATCCAAAGGTTGATGGTGTGACGTGCTATCTGTCGCGCGCCAAGACTGGCGGGGTGAAGGGCGGTCTGGGGCTGGCGGAAGATCGTGCCGAGGCTTCCATTGCTTGTCGTCAGGTCGGTCCGATCAAGTTCAAGGGTGAACTGAAGGATGGCGATGAGGTGTTCAAGGAGCGCACTTCGCTGGTGTTCAAGACCATGCAGGTGGTGCGTTTCCTCGACAAGAAGCGCAATACGCTGGTGTACCTGGTCTATAGCGATCGCGTGATCGAGGGCAGTCCACAGAACGCGGTGACCGCAATCCCGATTCTGCCGTGGGTACCGGTCCAGCAATAATACTGAAAAACCAACTGTAGGAGTGAGCCTGCTCGCGATAGCGGTGTGTCAGTCAGCAAATATTTGTCTGTCTAACCGCTATCGCGAGCAGGCTCACTCCTGCATTTTTTTGCGCTGGATTTGTTAAATTACAGGCAATAAAAAACCGACCCTAAGGTCGGTTTTTTAATGACTACGTCGATTAAGCAGCTTCTTTCAGTGCTTTGACGTGGCCATTCAGGCGGCTCTTATGACGAGCAGCCTTGTTCTTGTGGATGATGCCTTTATCGGCCATACGGTCGATAACTGGCACAGCCAGAACGTATGCAGCTTGAGCTTTTTCAGCGTCTTTTGCGTCGATGGCCTTAACTACATTCTTGATGTAGGTACGAACCATGGAACGCAGGCTGGCGTTGTGGCTGCGACGCTTCTCAGCCTGTTTTGCACGTTTTTTGGCGGAAGGTGAGTTGGCCACCGTCGAGCTCCTCGAAAGACTTTTTAGGAAATAGCAAACAAAATAGGCCGCGAATCATGCCGATGAAGAGAAGTCTTGTCAAGGGCGCTTGAAACGTTCCGCTAAGTGGTAGGTATAAAGAGGCGGGATATTTATTTCCGGCGCTTGACCTGTAAACTCGCGAGCTTTGGCTCTGTGCTGTTGCGGCGCAGAGTATCGCACAAGTGGGCGCATTGTTCGCCTGCTGTTTATCGACAGGCACAAATTCCCTCAATGAATCTGCTCAAATCGTTGGCCGCTGTCAGCTCTATCACGATGCTTTCCCGGATTCTGGGGTTCGTCCGTGACACGCTCATCGCTCGCACATTCGGCGCCGGAATGGCGACGGACGCCTTCTTTATTGCCTTCAAACTGCCCAACCTGCTGCGGAGAATCTTCGCCGAAGGTGCGTTCTCGCAGGCATTTGTGCCGATTCTGGCGGAATACAAAAACCAGCAGGGCGAAGAGGCGACCCGTACCTTTATTGCCTATGTGTCCGGTCTGCTGACCCTGGTGCTGGCGCTGGTCACTGCCCTGGGCATGATCGCCGCACCGTGGGTGATCTGGGCCACGGCGCCCGGCTTTACCGACACGCCGGAAAAATTCCAGCTCACTTCCGATCTGTTGCGGGTGACGTTCCCTTATATATTGCTGATTTCCCTGTCCTCGCTGGCGGGGGCGATTCTCAACACCTGGAACCGCTTTTCGGTGCCGGCCTTCGTGCCGACCCTGCTCAACGTCAGCATGATTGTGTTTTCACTGTTCCTGACGCCGTATTTCGATCCACCGGTCATGGCTCTGGGCTGGGCGGTGTTGGTCGGCGGTCTGGCGCAGTTGCTCTACCAGCTGCCGCACCTGAAAAAAATCGGCATGCTGGTGCTGCCGCGCCTGAACCTGCGCGATACCGGCGTCTGGCGGGTGATGAAGCAGATGTTGCCAGCGATCATTGGCGTCTCGGTCAGTCAGATTTCGTTGATCATCAACACCATCTTTGCCTCGTTCCTGGTGGCAGGTTCTGTGTCGTGGATGTATTACGCCGACCGTTTGATGGAGTTGCCGTCCGGCGTGCTCGGCGTCGCGCTGGGCACGATCCTGCTGCCGACATTGGCAAAAACCTACGCCAGCAAAGATCGTCACGAGTACTCGCGGATCCTCGACTGGGGCCTGCGCCTGTGCTTCGTGCTGGTGCTGCCGTGTGCGCTGGCACTGGGGATTCTCGCCGAGCCGCTGACCGTGTCGCTGTTCCAATACGGCCAGTTCAGTGCGTTTGATGCTTCCATGACCCAGCGTGCGCTGATTGCCTATTCTGTCGGCCTGCTCGGGATTATCGTGATCAAGGTGCTGGCGCCGGGCTTTTATGCGCAACAGAACATCCGGACTCCGGTAAAAATCGCAATTTTCACGCTGGTCGTCACTCAGTTGTTCAACCTGGTGCTGATTGGGCCTCTGGCGCATGCCGGTCTGGCCTTGGCGATCAGTGCGGGTGCGTGTCTGAACGCCGGACTGCTGTTCTATCAACTGCGCAAGCAGCAGATGTCCCAGCCGCAACCGGGTTGGGCCAAGTTCGGTTTCAAACTGGTGGTGGCAGTGGCGGTGATGTCCGTGGTGCTGCTGATTGGCATGCATTTCATGCCGCCATGGGATCAAGGTCACATGCTTGAACGCTTCCTGCGTCTGGGCGCATTGGTTGCGGCGGGTGTGGTGTCCTATTTCGGTATGTTGCTACTGCTCGGTTTCCGTCTGCGAGACTTCAATCGCAAGGCCTTGAGCTGAGGTTTCACCCCTTATAAACGGGCACGGGCCGGCAGTTTTGTCGGCTCGATCACTTTGCGTTACGGTGTTGCCTGTCGTCGACCGTCGGGTGTGGTTATAATCGACCACTTTATGAGCAAGAAGCGCGTTATGCAGCTGGTTCGAGGCCTCCACAACTTGCGCCCCCAGCATCGGGGCTGCGTCGCCACTATTGGCAACTTTGACGGTGTTCACCGTGGTCACCAGGCTATCCTGGCCCGGCTGCGTGAGCGTGCGCTCGAGTTGGGCGTACCCAGCTGCGTGGTGATTTTGGAGCCGCAGCCGCGGGAGTTCTTTGCCCCCGAGACCGCGCCGGCACGTCTGGCCCGATTGCGCGACAAACTGCAACTGCTGGCCGCCGAAGGCGTCGACCGGGTCCTGTGCCTGGCGTTCAACCAGCGCTTGAGCAAGCTCAGCGCCAGCGAGTTCGTCGATACCATCCTGGTGGACGGTCTCGGCGTGCAGCATCTGGAAGTCGGCGACGATTTCCGTTTTGGCTGTGACCGCCTCGGTGATTTCGATTTCCTGCTGCAGGCCGGACAAGTCCACGGCTTTACCGTGGAAGCCGCGCAAACTGTCGAGCTGGACGGCATTCGCGTCAGCAGCACTCAGGTGCGCAACGCGTTGGCCGCCGCCGATTTTGCCTTGGCCGAACGCCTGCTTGGCCGCCCGTACCGGATCGCCGGTCGCGTGCTGCATGGCCAGAAACTGGCCCGGCAACTGGGTACGCCCACTGCCAACATTCAACTCAAGCGTCGTCGCGTGCCGTTCACCGGGGTGTACCTGGTGGATGTCGACATCGACGGCAAGACCTGGCCCGGTGTCGCCAATATCGGCGTACGGCCTACGGTGCAAGGTGATGGCAAAGCCCACCTTGAAGTTCATCTTTTAGATTTTGCCGGCGATCTGTATGACCGGCGTTTGACGGTGGTTTTCCACCAAAAGCTGCGTGAAGAGCAGCGCTTCGCCTCTCTGGAGGCATTGAAAACGGCGATCAATGCGGATGTCGCCACCGCCCGTGCACTAGCCGCACCTAGCGCCCATCGCTAATGAAGAGCCTTAAATGACCGACTATAAAGCCACGCTTAACCTTCCGGACACCGCCTTCCCAATGAAGGCCGGCCTGCCACAGCGCGAACCGCAGATCCTGCAGCGCTGGGACAGTATTGGCCTGTACGGAAAGTTGCGCGAGATTGGCAAGGATCGTCCGAAGTTCGTTCTGCACGACGGTCCTCCGTATGCCAACGGCACGATCCACATCGGTCACGCACTGAACAAGATTCTCAAGGACATGATCATCCGCTCGAAAACCCTGTCGGGTTTCGACGCGCCGTACGTCCCGGGTTGGGACTGCCACGGCCTGCCGATCGAGCACAAGGTTGAAGTGACCCACGGCAAGAACCTGGGCGCGGACAAGACCCGCGAGCTGTGCCGTGCCTACGCCACTGAGCAGATCGAAGGGCAGAAGTCCGAATTCATCCGTCTCGGCGTGCTGGGCGACTGGGCCAACCCGTACAAGACCATGGATTTCAAGAACGAGGCCGGTGAAATCCGCGCCTTGGCTGAAATCGTCAAGGGCGGTTTTGTGTTCAAGGGCCTCAAGCCGGTGAACTGGTGCTTCGACTGCGGTTCGGCGCTGGCTGAAGCGGAAGTCGAGTACGAGAACAAAAAGTCCTCGACCATCGACGTCGCCTTCCCGATCGCTGACGAAGCCAAACTGGCTGCCGCGTTCGGTCTGCCGTCGCTGAGCAAGCCTGCCTCGATCGTGATCTGGACCACCACCCCGTGGACCATCCCGGCCAACCAGGCGCTGAACGTACACCCGGAATTCAACTACGCCCTGGTCGACATCGGCGACAAACTGCTGGTGCTGGCTGAAGAGCTGGTCGAAGCCTGCCTGGCGCGCTATGGCGTTGAAGGCTCGGTCATCGCGACCACTACCGGTAAAGAACTGGAGCTGATCAACTTCCGTCACCCGTTCTACGACCGCCTGTCGCCGGTGTACCTGGCCGACTACGTGGAACTGGGCGCCGGCACCGGTGTGGTTCACTCCGCCCCGGCCTACGGCGTGGACGACTTCGTGACGTGCAAGAAATACGGCATGGTCAACGACGACATCCTCAATCCTGTGCAGAGCAACGGCGTGTACGTGCCGTCGCTGGAATTTTTTGGCGGCCAGTTCATCTGGAAGGCCAACCCGGCCATCGTCGACAAGCTGACCGAAGTCGGTGCGTTGATGCACACCACCGTCATCGAACACAGCTACATGCACTGCTGGCGTCACAAGACCCCGCTGATCTACCGCGCCACCGCGCAGTGGTTCATCGGCATGGACAAAGAGCCAACCAGCGGCGACACCCTGCGTGTGCGCTCGCTCAAAGCCATCGAAGACACCAAGTTCGTTCCGGCGTGGGGTCAGGCGCGCCTGCACTCGATGATCGCCAACCGTCCGGACTGGTGCATCTCCCGTCAGCGCAACTGGGGCGTGCCGATCCCGTTCTTCCTCAACAAGGAAAGCGGCGAACTGCACCCACGCACCGTCGAGCTGATGGAAGAGGTGGCCAAGCGCGTTGAAGTCGAAGGCATCGAAGCCTGGTTCAAGATGGACGCCGCCGAACTGCTCGGCGACGAAGCGCCGCTGTACGACAAGATCAGCGACACCCTCGACGTCTGGTTCGATTCGGGCACCACGCACTGGCACGTGCTGCGCGGTTCGCACCCGATGGGTCACGAGAGCGGCCCACGCGCCGATCTGTACCTGGAAGGTTCCGACCAACACCGCGGCTGGTTCCATTCCTCGCTGCTGACCGGTTGCGCCATCGACAACCACGCGCCATACCGCGAACTGCTGACCCACGGTTTCACCGTCGACGAAGCGGGCCGCAAGATGTCCAAATCGCTGGGTAACGTGATCGCGCCGCAAAAAGTCAACGACACCCTGGGCGCTGACATCATGCGTCTGTGGGTCGCTTCGACTGACTATTCCGGTGAAATGGCCGTCTCCGACCAGATCCTGCAACGCAGTGCTGACGCCTATCGCCGTATCCGTAACACCGCGCGTTTCCTGCTCTCGAACCTGAGCGGTTTCAACCCGGCCACCGACATCCTGCCGGCAGAAGAAATGCTCGCGCTGGATCGCTGGGCGGTAGACCGCACCTTGCTGCTGCAACGCGAGCTGCAAGAGCACTACGGCGAATACCGTTTCTGGAACGTCTACTCCAAGATCCACAACTTCTGCGTGCAGGAGCTGGGTGGTTTCTACCTCGACATCATCAAGGACCGTCAGTACACCACGGGCGCCAACAGCAAGGCCCGCCGTTCGGCACAAACCGCGCTGTTCCACATCTGCGAAGCGCTGGTGCGCTGGATCGCCCCGATCCTCGCCTTCACCGCCGATGAACTGTGGGAATACCTGCCGGGTGAGCGTAACGAATCGGTCATGCTCAACACCTGGTACGAAGGTTTGACTGAACTGCCGGCCGACGTTGAACTGGGTCGCGACTACTGGGAACGCGTGATGGCGGTCAAAGTAGCGGTCAACAAAGAAATGGAAATCCAGCGTGCGGCCAAAGCCGTCGGTGGCAACCTGCAAGCCGAAGTGACGCTGTACGCCGAAGACGCGCTGAGCGCCGATCTGGCCAAGCTGAGCAACGAGCTGCGCTTTGTCCTGATCACCTCGACTGCCAGCGTTGCACCGTTCGTACAGGCTCCGGCCGACGCAGTCGCCACCGAAGTCAGCGGCCTGAAGCTGAAGATCGTCAAGTCGGCCTTCCCGAAATGCGCCCGTTGCTGGCACTGCCGTGAAGACGTTGGCGTGAACCCGGAGCATCCGGAAATCTGCGGTCGTTGCGTCGATAACATCAGCGGCGCCGGCGAGGTTCGTCACTATGCCTAATGCCGTTGGCCGTTTCGGACGGTTGAGCTGGCTGTGGTTGAGCTTGCTGGTTCTGGTCATCGACCAGGCCAGCAAGTTCTACTTCGAAAACAAGCTCGAAATGTTCCAGCAGATCGTGATCATTCCCGATTACTTCAGCTGGACCCTGGCCTACAACACCGGCGCGGCGTTCAGCTTCCTGGCCGACAGCTCCGGCTGGCAGCGCTGGCTGTTTGCCCTGATCGCGATCGTGGTCAGTGCGGTGCTGGTGGTCTGGCTCAAGCGCCTGGGCCGCAACGATACCTGGCTGGCCGTCGCTTTGGCGCTGGTGCTGGGTGGCGCGTTGGGCAATCTGTATGACCGCATTGCCCTGGGCCATGTGATCGACTTCATTCTGGTGCACTGGCAGAACCGCTGGTACTTCCCGGCGTTCAACTTCGCCGACAGCGCCATCACCGTTGGCGCGGTGATGCTGGCACTGGACATGTTCAAAAGTAAAAAAACCGGAGAAGCCGTTCATGACTGAACAGGTATTGGCTGAGCAACGCATCGGCCAGAACACGGAAGTCACCTTGCACTTTGCATTGCGCCTGGAGAATGGCGACACGGTCGACAGCACCTTTGACAAAGCCCCGGCGACCTTCAAGGTCGGCGACGGCAACTTGCTGCCGGGTTTCGAAGCCGCGCTGTTCGGCTTCAAGGCCGGCGACAAGCGCACGCTAACCGTCGAACCGGAAAACGCCTTCGGCCAGCCGAACCCGCAGAACGTGCAGATCATTCCGCGTTCGCAGTTCGTCGACATGGAGCTTTCGCCGGGTTTGCTGGTTATCTTCAACGATGCGGCCAATACTGAGCTGCCGGGTGTGGTGAAAGAGTTCGACGACGCGCAAGTGACCATCGACTTCAACCACCCGCTGGCCGGCAAGACACTGACCTTTGATGTCGAGATCATCAACGTCAAAGCGCTGTAACTGACTCTATGGAGTCAAATGTGGGAGCGAGCCTGCTCGCGAATGCTGACTGACATTCAACATAGCTGTTGTCTGACACACCGCTTTCGCGAGCAGGCTCGCTCCCACAATGTTTTCCACCGTTTTCGCTATTTCTTGCGCGCAAGACACGAGGCACAGCATGCAAATCAAACTCGCCAACCCCCGTGGCTTCTGCGCCGGCGTGGACCGGGCGATCGAAATCGTCAACCGCGCCCTGGAAGTCTTCGGGCCGCCGATCTATGTGCGTCATGAAGTGGTGCACAACAAGTTCGTCGTTGAAGACTTGCGCAGCCGCGGGGCGATCTTCGTCGAAGAACTGGATCAGGTGCCGGACGACGTCATCGTGATCTTCAGTGCGCATGGCGTATCCCAGGCCGTGCGTACCGAAGCTGCAGGCCGTGGCCTGAAAGTTTTCGATGCCACCTGCCCACTGGTCACCAAAGTACACATCGAAGTCGCGAAATACAGCCGCGACGGCCGCGAATGCATCCTGATCGGCCACGCCGGCCATCCGGAAGTCGAAGGCACCATGGGCCAGTACGACGCCAGCAATGGCGGCGCAATCTACCTCGTCGAAGACGAGAAGGATGTTGCGGCGCTGCAGGTCCATAACCCGGAAAAACTCGCGTTCGTCACTCAGACCACCTTGTCGATGGACGACACCAGTCGTGTGATCGATGCGTTGCGCAGCCGTTTCCCGGCCATCGGTGGCCCACGCAAGGACGACATCTGTTACGCCACGCAAAACCGTCAGGACGCAGTCAAGCAACTGGCCGATGAATGCGATGTGGTGTTGGTGGTGGGCAGCCCGAACAGCTCCAACTCCAATCGTTTGCGTGAGCTGGCCGAACGCATGTCTACGCCGGCCTACCTGATCGACGGCGCCGAAGACCTGCAGAAGAGCTGGTTCGATGGCGTCGAGCGGATCGGCATCACCGCCGGAGCTTCTGCGCCGGAAGTGTTGGTGCGCGGTGTGATCCAGCAATTGCAGGCGTGGGGCGCGACCGGTGCCGATGAGCTGGCCGGACGCGAAGAGAACATCACGTTCTCGATGCCGAAAGAGCTGCGCGTCCGCTCGATTTAACGCTTTTCGCTTTCTCGCACAGCGCCTGCGCGGTTTTTTTCCGGGTCAGGCGCACCCGACCGGTCGCCGCCAGCACTACCTGCAACTGGCTGACCGGCTCGTGTGCCGAACATAGATGTAACGTCCCTGCCTGAAACGCCCGCCCGGGCATCAGCGGTTGCCCCAGACCGCTGAATCGCACGTAACGACTGACCGCCCAATTACCGACAATCGGTATCCGCGCAGCACTCGCCTGCTCCTGTAGCAGTGGATTGCTGCTGTCCAGTGGCCCTTTGCCGCTGATGTCCAGAATGATCCGCCAGCCCTGACTCCAGTCGCCGTTGATGCCGTGGATCACCACGCTTTGATTGCGTGTGATGGCTTGCGTGCGGGCATTGCGAATGCCGTCGAGCAACGACTGGGCCGCCTGGTCGCGATGAGTTGATTCAGTGAAGGCGGCAAACGCCGGACTGACCAGCGCCAGAACAATCGCGCCAATCGCCAGTCCCATAAGCAATTCAATCAGACTGAAACCCTGTTGCGGCATGAACACTTCCTCCCTGAAGCATGAGGTCAGACGCAATCCTTGCGCCGGGCAGGGCAAATCAACCGACGCGGGCCGGTTGAATGTTCTAGTTTGTAGAGGCAGGTATAGCCGACGGCAACGGAGGGCATCGATGGATCATCGTACAAAAGGTTTCACGCTGCCCGAGTTGTTGGCCGCGGTCGCCGTGTTGGTGATCCTCATCACCCTGGCGGTGCCGGGGTTCACCCGCTCGATCCAGAGCAGCAAGGCCGACACTGAAATGGGCGACCTGCAACGGGCCATCAATTATGCGCGGCTGGAAGCGATCGATCGCGGTGTGACCACGCGGCTGCGGCCGAGTGCCGGTGGCAGCGTGTGGACCGGCGAGTTGTCGGTCTACGACAGTACTGGCACCCCGGCCAATGTATTGCGGGTTGTTCCAGCGATGAGCAGCGGCGCGACTCTGACGCTACCCTCAGGAGTGACTGCACTGGATTTCAACAATCTGGGCGGTCTGGCGGCGCCGTCGACGGCGGTGGTCATCAGTTACGTGCTGGGAACACAAAGCAGGACGCTGAACGTGTGTCTGAACGGACGAATTCAATTGGGTGGAAGTTGCGGATGAGGGCAGGGAGTACACAAACACAGGAGGGCATGTCGCTGATCGAAGTGCTGGTCGCGCTGCTGATCCTGACAGTCGGCATATTGGGCGCAGCAGCTGTCCAGCTCAATGCGCTGAAGTACACCGACAGTTCGCGGATGACCAGCCAGGCGAGTTTCATCGCCTACGACATGATGGACCGCATCCGGGCCAACGCCGCCGCCGACTACACGGTGACGCCGCCGACCTCGGGCAACCTCAGTGTCGCCCGCGATCAGGATCTCTACGATTTCACCACCAACATCGTCAATTTCGGTGGGCCGACCGCCACGGGCACCATCACCCTAAATCAGCGGGTGTACACCATCACCATCAACTGGAATGACTCACGGGCCGCGAACGCCACCGGCACCACGCGCAGCTTCGTCCTGACCAGCCGCGCCACGGTCGATCCGGTGGCCACGCCATGAAGCACTACCAGCGTGGTTTCGGCCTGATCGAAATGCTCATCGCCCTGGCGCTCGGGCTGATCATCGTACTGGGGGTGGTGCAGACGTTCCTCGCCGCGAAAAACACCTACGTCAGCCAGAACACGGCGGCAGCGATGCAGGAAGACGCGCGTTTTGTGCTGAGCAAGATGATTCAGGAACTGCGCATGGTCGGCATGTTCGGCTGCCTTGGCACCATTATGGACGCGAGTTCTGCGGGGGATTTCAATGCGGCGCAGATCATCCCGATCAGTTGGGACAACAGCAACCTCAAGCTGACCCTGGTCACCGCCGATGTCGGCGGCAATGGCGGCACACCAACCTGGACGGTGGTCTCCGATTGCCGTAACAGCGCCACGGCCTATACCGGGTTGCGGGCCGCCGCTAGCGGGCAGATCGCCTTTCCGATCCGCCGTTTGCTCTACAGCTTCAGCAATAACCAGATCCTCATGGGCACCGGCAGCGGCACGCCGACCCAACAAGTGTTGGTGAGCAACGTCAGTGCGTTCACCGTCATGTTCGGTCTGGCCACGTCCGCCACCGATGTTGCGGCGTCCTCTTACAGCAGCAACCCCAGCGATCCGGCGCGTATCCGCAGTGTGCGCCTGAGCCTGACCCTCACCGACCCGAACAACCGGGTGGCCAATCAAACCTTCAACGTGGTTGCCGCGTTGCGCAACCGCTTGCAGTGAGGGCCGGGACGATGAGGGTTTCTTTGCACCAGAGGCAAACCCAGCGTGGCATGGTGCTGCTGGTCAGTCTCGTGTTCCTGTTGTTGCTGACACTGGTTGGACTGTCATCGATGCAGAGTGCCAACCTGCAGGAAAAAATGGCCGGCAGTGTCAGCCTGCGCAATCAGTCGTTTCAGACTGCCGAGGCGGCGTTGCGGGTGGGGGAGAGTGCGGTGCAACTCGACAGCTACACCCTCGCGGTTTGCAGCGGTACCACGCAATGCGCACCGCCTGCGGAGTCATCGGTGGTCAGTGCGGCGGGGCTCAACTCAACCTCGGGTGTGACCTGGATTGCGACCGGTAATGGTTTCTATGGCGTGCAGAACATTGGCACCACACTCACGGCTGTGAATGTACCCAGTAACACCTCGGCGACGTTGTATCGAGTCACTGCCGTCGGCATCGCCGGCACTTCGCGTAGCGTTGTGGAGAGTGTCTATGCGAAGTATTGAGCGGTGTGGATTGCTATTGCTCGGCATGTTGCTGAGCTTGTATCTGGCGTCGCCGGCCTATGCATTTACGCCGTCTGATTCGCCGCTGTTGAGTGCGGCGGCGGTGCCGCCCAACGTCATGCTGCTGATCGACGACTCAGGGAGCATGAACAGCATCATTTATGCGGCTGGATTCGACCCGACGGCTGATCGCACGCCGGCGCGGCAGTGCAACGCGTTTCTCGGGTTATGCACCTCTCTGAACGCGCCAACGATCACTGGCGATCCTGTGTTTTTATCAAGCCTTCCGACCTCCGGGTGTTCGGGTGGCGCGTACGCGTTTTACAACAACAGTGTCGCGCCACTGTGTCTGAAACTGCCGGACCCTGTGGGTGGTGGCAACACGCGATATACAGGCGATTACATTTCCTACGTCGTCAGTCTGGCCATCAACAATGGCACGCGCGATTTCACCACAGGGGCGATTCCCAACGACTACCGAATCAACGTCGCGCGTAACGTGTCGACGGCGCTGGTCACCAGCAATCGCACTTTGCGTATTGGCCTGTCGACTTTCAACCCGGTCACCAACAACGATTCTGGTAATGGCGGTTATATCGCCCGCTCGATCAGCGACTTGGCGCCGGTGTCCGGGAGCGTCACGCAGGCGCAGGCAGACACCAACTACAACGCGCTGATCTCATCGATCAATGGTTTGAGTGCCGTGGCCAACACGCCGTTGGCAGAAACCTACTATGAAATCACCCGCTACATGCGCGGCATGGCGCCGTACTACAACAGCACGCCCGCGACCTACACCAGTCCGATCCAGTACCGCTGCCAGAAAAACTATGGCGTGGTAATAACCGACGGCTTGCCGACTTTCGACCGAACCTTTCCGAGCAACGACCCATTGGGCGGCAGCCGGTTACCGAACTGGGACGGTGTCAGCAATGACGGTAACAACCTCTTTGGCGACAAAGAAGGCGACACGTTGTATCTGGATGACATCGCCAAGTTCGCCTTCGATATCGATATGCGCTCAACTGGTGCTGACGCGGCAGGCAAGAGCTGGAACGCGGTGGATTTTCCCAAGCAGAATATGAACACCTATACCGTGGGCTTCACCGCCGATAACGACATGCTGTCGGACGCGGCCAGTTACGGACAGGGCAGGTATTACCAGGCGACTGACAGCACGGGACTCAATGCCGCCTTGTCGTCGGCGTTGAGTGATATCACTTCCAAGGCTGGCTCTGGTGGTGCCGGCGTCGCCAGCAGCAGCACGTTGACCATTGGCAGCAGTTTTTATCAAACCACTTACGATCCCAAGGATTGGCGCGGCACGATCAGGTCGTTCGGCTTTACCGCGACCGGCACGGTGAATACCTCGGCTGTGCAATGGACGACCGACACCACCATCGTGCCCTCTGCCACGGCACCGACTTTTCAATCATGGAACACCGTGAGCAATGCGCCGATAGCCCTGGCATTCGGCAACTTTTCCCTAGCCCAGCAGACGACGCTGAATCAGGGCCTGCCCACCGGTATCAACGGCAATGATCTTGTGGAGTGGAGCAAAGGGACTAACAAGACCGGGCTCAAAGTACGCGGTGTGCTGCTTGGCGATATTATCAATTCGCCGCTGGTACTCGCGTCGCCAGCAGACAAGAGCGCCTCTGATCTGTCGGGCGATAGCAGTTACACCAACTACCTGACGACCAAGGCTGCAAACATGAATGCCAGTCTGGTGGTGAACGCCAATGACGGTTTCGTCAACGTGATCAATTCGGCGAACGGCACACGTCGTTATGCGTACATGCCCTCCAGCGTGCTGCCGTCGTTGCGTCTGATCGCGGACACCAACTACGTCAACGGCGTCAGCCACAAGTTTCTGGTGGATGGTCAGGTCGGCGTGTTCGATGCGCAGGCCGGCACCAACTGGAAAACTCTAGCCATTGGTGGCACTGGGGCCGGCGGTAAAACCTTTTATGGACTGCAACTGTTTGATGCCTCGGCGGGCAATGTCATCAGGGCATTGTGGGAAGCCAGTGCGCCGGTCACTGCCAACACGGCGAACGCGTTCAATGATCTGGGTTACGCCTACGCCCGTCCGGAAGTGGCACGTTTGGCCAATGGTCGCTGGGCGACATTCATTGCCAACGGCTACGGCAGCAATTCGGGCGTTGCAGCTTTATATGTACTGGATGCGCTGGATGGTTCGCTGATCAGGAAAATCGTTATCGACAGCACGGAAACCAGCAACGGTTTGTCGTCGGTGAAACTCAAGGTCAACTCTTCGAATGTGGTGCAGGCCGCTTACGGTGGCGACTTGAAGGGGCGGTTATGGAAGTTCGACCTGAGTGCCACGTCCTCCGACAGTTGGGGCGTGGCGTTTTCCGGCAAGCCACTGTTCACCACGGCGGGCGGGGCGACTCAACCGATCACCGCGCAGCCGTTACTGGCGGATAATGCGCTGGGCGGCAAACAGATCTTCGTCGGTACCGGCAAGTTCAATGAAACGGCCGACAAGACCAATAAGGATTTGCAGGCGTTCTATTCCGTATGGGACGCCGATGGTGGTTCTGGTCAACTGACTGTCAGCAGTCTGCAGCCGCAGGCGATCACCGGGTCATTTGCCGGCAGCTCTGGACAGTTTCTGACCACAACGCAGAATGACACGACGTATCCGGCGGAGAAGGGTTGGTATCTGCCGCTGGTGTACAACAACGTGCTGACCGGCGAGCGGGTGATCAATCAGGCGAGTATCGTGCTGGGCCGTATTGTCTTTACCACGGCCAATGTTGATACCACCGATCCCTGTGCGAGTTTTGGTACCGGCAAACTGATCGAACTGGATGCGTTCAGCGGTAAGATGCTCAACTATGCCGTCATCGACACCAATACTGACCGTTTGGTCGACAGCAATGACACGATATCCAGTGGCGTGATATTCACCGGTGGCATTCCGACCCTTAACGTCATCTCCGCAAATGCCACCGAAAAGCTTGTGGGCGACACCAGTGGCACCATCACAACCGTTGTAGAAAAGGGCGGCGGTGGCAGCCGTCGTATCATGTGGCGACAAATACAGTAAGTGAGAGTTTGAGGCATGCGTAGATCCAACCGAGGCTTCACCCTGATCGAAATCATGATCGTGATTGCGATCATCGGGATCATCATCACCATCGCTGCACCGAGCTACACCGAATACCTGAAAAAGGGCCGTCGCGCCGAGGTGGTCTCACTGCTCTCGGAGCAGGCGCAGAGCCTCGAGCGTTTCTACACCAAGAACAATGTCTACACCGGTATCACCGGTCTGAGCACGGGCAATGACTTCTACACCCTCACCCCGACCATTGCTGACCAGACCTTTGTGCTGACCGCGACCCGCAAGACGGGCACGTCCATGGCCACCGACAAGTGCGGGGACTTCACCCTGACCAACACCGGCGTCAGAAGCATGAACAACGCTACCACCGGGCTGACCACCAAGGATTGCTGGGGCCGCTGAGGTACTTTCTTCAAGGCGCCTTTTGCGCCCACTGTCTTTTTTACGGTTGGATCAAACATGACCAGGCAACAGCAAGTGGTGATTGTCGGTGGCGGGGTGATTGGTCTGCTGACCGCCTACAACCTCGCCTCCGACGTGCGCAGCGTGGTGCTGCTGGATCGCTCGAACGTCGGCCAGGAATCGTCCTGGGCGGGCGGCGGTATCGTTTCGCCGTTGTATCCGTGGCGCTACAGCCCGGCAGTCACCGCGCTGGCGCATTGGTCGCAGGATTTTTATCCACAGCTGGGCGAGCGCCTGTTTGCCGATACCGGGGTTGATCCCGAAGTCCACACCACTGGCTTGTACTGGCTGGATCTGGATGATGAGGCCGAGGCACTGGCCTGGGCCGAACGGGAACACCGTCCGCTGCGGGCTGTGGATATCTCGGCGGCCCACGACGCGGTACCGGTGCTCGGTGGTGGATTCTCGCGGGCGATTTACATGGCTGATGTGGCCAACGTCAGAAACCCACGGCTGGTGAAGTCGCTGAAAGCGGCATTGCTGGCCCTGCCGAACGTGACCCTTCATGAGCAATGCGAAGTCAGCGGGTTTGTCCGTGAAGGCGGGCGGGTGGTTGGCGTTGAGACGTCCAAGGGCCTGATCAACGGCGATCAAGTCGTGCTGACTGCCGGTGCGTGGAGCGGCGATCTGCTCAAGACGCTGGGCCTGACGCTGCCGGTCGAACCGGTCAAAGGCCAGATGATCCTCTACAAGTGTGCGGCGGATTTCCTGCCGAGCATGGTCCTGGCCAAGGGACGTTATGCAATTCCGCGTCGCGACGGGCACATTCTGATCGGCAGTACGCTGGAGCATGAAGGTTTCGACAAGACTCCGACCGATGTGGCGCTGGAGAGTCTCAAGGCTTCGGCGGTCGAGTTGCTGCCGGCGCTGGCGGATGCCGAGGTGGTGGGGCATTGGGCGGGTTTGCGCCCGGGGTCGCCGGAAGGGATTCCTTACATCGGGCGAGTGCCGGGCTTTGACGGCTTGTGGCTGAACTGCGGGCATTACCGCAACGGGTTGGTGCTGGCGCCGGCGTCGTGTCAGTTGTTTGCCGATGTGATGCTGGGGCGGGCGCCGATTATTGATCCGGTGCCGTATGCGCCAGAGGGGCGCATTTAGTCAGATATTTCTCTATAGGCTGGAAGGCCGCTTTCGCGAGCAAGCCCGCTCCCACAGTTGATCTCGGTTATTCACACAATTTGTGTTCACCGCAGATCCAATGTGGGGGCGGGCTTGCTCGCGAAGGGGCCCTCAATCCAGGCCGAGTTTCTTCAGTCTGTAGCGCATCGACCGAAACGAAAGACTCAGCCGCTGCGCCGCCGCCGTGCGGTTCCAGCGAGTCTCCTCCAGCGCCTGAAGGATCAGTTTGCGCTCGACGTTCTCCAGGTAATCCTCAAGGTTGTCGATCTGCGTCAGGTCGGCAATGCCGCCCTCGACTGCACAATTCCCATCGCTCAGGCGCAAATCTTCAGCCTCGATCACCTGGTTTTCGCACAGCGTGTGCGCCCGTTCGAGGACGTTCTCCAGTTCCCGCACATTCCCCGGAAAGCGATAGCTTTTCAGCGCTTCAAGCGCTTGCGGGTGCAGGCGGGCAGCCGCTTGACCGCTGCCGCTGGCCAGACGCTGGAGCATGTGCGCGGCGAGTACTTCGATATCGTCGCGCCGTTCGCGCAGGGACGGCACCCGCAGTTCGATCACGTTCAACCGGTAATACAGATCCTGGCGAAAGCGCCCGGTGGCGACTTCCGCTTCCAGGTCCTTGTGGGTGGCGCAAAGGATGCGCACATCGACCACGGTTTCCTGTTGGCCGCCAACGCTACGTACAGCTTTTTCCTGGATCGCCCGCAGAAGTTTGACTTGCATCGACAGTGGCAGGTCCGCCACTTCATCGAGAAACAGGGTGCCGCGGTGCGCGGCCTGAAACAGCCCCGGTTTGTCTTCTACCGCACCGGTGAAGCTGCCCTTGCGATGGCCGAAAAACTCGCTTTCCATCAGCTCTGACGGAATCGCCCCGCAGTTGACCGGCACGAACGGCTGGCTGCTGCGCGGCCCCTGTTCGTGGATCAGTCGCGCGACCAGCTCTTTGCCGCTGCCGGATTCGCCGCTGATATAGATCGGTGCCTGACTGCGGGCGAGCTTGTCGATCTGTTTACGCAGAGCGCGCATCGGCGGTGAGTCGCCCAGCAGGCGGCGGTTGATCGACGTGACGCTGCCGCCGGTGGCAGGCATGCGCAGCGCGGTGTTGACCAGTTCGCGCAGGCGGGTGAGATCAACCGGTTTGGTGAGGAAATCGAAGGCCCCGGCCTTCAAGGCGTTGATCGCGGTTTCCAGGCTGCCGTACGCGGTGATCATCGCCACCGGTAGTTGTGGATAACGTTGCTGGATGTGCTGCACCAACTCCAGCCCGGTGCCGTCCGGCAGGCGCATGTCGGTCAGGCACAGGTCGAACGCATTGCGCTGCAACAGCGCCTGGGCTTCGCCGAGATTACGCGCGCTGAAGGTGTCGAGTTTCATCCGTCCCAGGGTGATTTCCAGGAGTTCGCGGATATCCGGCTCGTCGTCGACGATGAGGATTTTTTGCCGTGGGCTCGTGTTCAACTTTGTTTCCGTCCGTGAGCAAAGGTGATGCGAAAGCAGCCGCCGCCTTGGCGTGGTTTGAAGTCTAGGCGCGCCTGGTTGCTTTCGCACAGCTCACGGGACAGATAAAGCCCAAGGCCGGTGCCCTGGCTGCTGGTGGTGAAGAACGGCTCGAACAGATGCGGTTGCTGATCCAGCGGCACGCCGGGGCCGTTGTCCTGGACTTCAAGCACCGCCAGCTGGCTGTCGGGGTCGATGAACAGCGCCAGCCAGACTTGGGCCGTATCATGCAGCAGCGCACTGTGGCGCCAGCCATTGCGTAACAGATTGTCGAGAATTTGCGTGAGCTGGTCGGGGTCCATCAGCGTGACGAAGTCCCCGGAATTGATCCGTAAATGGATCGTTTGCCGATCAGTGGCCTGTTCACGGCTTTCTGCGACGAACTGTTCCAGCCACGGCTTGAGATCCAGCCGTTGCGGAGCGCTCTGCTGGCGACGCGACAGTTGCAGGACGTTTTCGATGACTCGGTTCATGCGCTGGGAGTGGTCTTGAATGATCTGCGTCAGACGCCGATCCGCGCTGTCGAGTTCCTCGGACTCACCCAATAGCTGCGCGGCGTGACTGATGGCGCCCAGCGGATTGCGGATTTCATGGGAAATGCCGGCGGTCAGGCGCCCGAGCGCGGCGAGTTTGAGTTGCTGGGCCTGCTGGGCGACTTGCGCGAGATCTTCGAGAAATACCAGGGTTTGCTGGTTGGGGTTTTGTTCGAGGGCGATGAAGTTCGGCTGCAGCTCCAGGCCGTTGCCGGGAATCTTCAAGCTCTGTGGGCGCAAGCTCGGATTGTTCAGCCACAACTGCAGGCGATCGACCAGCGGCCTGGAGTAGTCGTCGATCAGATGGCCCTCAAGGTGCGATTGGGCCAGCAGGCTTTTGGCGCTGTGGTTGGCCAACTGCACCCGGCGTTGTTCGTCGAGCACCAGGATGCCGGTGCGCATGCGTTGCAGAATCAGGGCGTTGAGGGCTTCGAGGCTGACGACTTCGCTGGCGCGCTGTTCGGCGAGGTGCTCGCTGACTTCCAGACGCCGAACCAGGCCCTGGACCAGCAATGACGCCGCAAAGCACAAGGCGCCGAGGGTGCCGGCTTGCAGGTAATCATTGGCGCTCAGGGGATGGCTGAAACTCAGCAGGAAGCTTGAGCCGACCATTCCGAGCGCGCCGATGGCGGCAATCAGCAGGCCGATGCGCCGGCGTAGCAGGGTGTTGCTGATGGCTACCGAAACAATCAGCAGGTTGCCGATGGCACTGGCCACTCCGCCCGCCGCGTAGAACAAACCGCACAGCAGCAGGACATCCACCAGCGCCAGGCTGAACAGCTGCGCCGGACGCCGGGTGTTTTCCAGAAACACCACCAGCAGGATGTTCAGCACCAGATACAACCAGCTGCCGCTGCGCAGCAGATCGTCGTCGGCCGACGTCAGCAGGCGGTTGTCCATGTTGCTGGAGATCAGCAACACCAACGTGATGCCGACGCTTAAACGGTACAAATGATAAAGACGCAGCAGGCGCTGGGCCTGTTTATGGTGGGCGTTGACGGCCTCAGCGATCACTGGAACCGGGGCCTTGCTCAAGGTGAGCCTGGCTGCAATACCACTGTTGCTGAAGGTTCAGGGCGCGGTCGCGGGGCAGGTGCACGCCACAATGGGCGCAGCGCACCATCGGCGCGGCGTCTTGCTCGCGGGGCGCTTGGGCAGACGAGGCGGGCGCCTTGAATTTACGCCACAGCCATAGCGCAGCGAAAATCAGGACAATCCAGAACAGTAAACGGAGCATGATGGGCGGCTTTTCGGCTAATGATTCGGCAGTTTAGCCAAGGAGCCGGCAGGCGCACAGACTATTAATGACACAGCCATAAAAAAGGGAGATCCGCAGATCTCCCTTTTTTGTCCATCCGGTGTGGTCAGTCGAACACGCCGAAAGTCATGTAGCTGAACCACGAGCGGTCGTCGTTGTTACCGGCGGCTTCGTGAGTTTCTTCAAGCACTTCACCGTTTTCGTCTTTAGGCTTGAGCTCGTTCGGGATCGCGTCTTTCGCGTCCTGGAACTGCTTCTGCACGTCCTGGTTGGCGCGGGTTTCTCCCGGCGGCAGCGGTGGACGCGACTCGATCAGGCCCAGAGTGGCCTTGCTCAGGAACGACCGGTTGTCGGCTTCGGCAACCGACGGCACGAACTGACCGTCTTTCAGGCTCGGGTGATTCGGGTAGTTGAGCTTAAGGGTTTCCAGGCTGGTAGCGGCCAGTTCGTCCAGGTGCAGACGCTGGTAAGCCTCGGTCATCACCGCCAGGCCGTCGCCGACCGATGGCGTTTCCTGGAAGTTTTCCACCACGTAACGGCCACGGTTGGCAGCGGCTACATACGCCTGACGGGTCAGGTAATAGTCGGCTACGTGGATTTCGTAGGCGGCCAGCAGGTTGCGCAGGTAGATCATGCGCTGCTTGGCGTCCGGCGCGTAGCGGCTGTTCGGGTAGCGGCTGGTCAGCTGGGCGAACTCGTTGTACGAGTCGCGGGCAGCGCCCGGGTCACGCTTGGTCATGTCCAGCGGCAGGAAGCGCGCCAGCAGGCCGACGTCCTGGTCGAACGAGGTCAGGCCCTTGAGGTAGTAGGCGTAGTCCACGTTCGGGTGCTGTGGGTGCAAACGGATAAAACGCTCGGCGGCGGACTTGGCAGCTTCCGGCTCGGAGTTTTTATAGTTGGCATAAATCAGTTCAAGCTGTGCCTGATCCGCGTAGCGACCGAACGGATAGCGCGATTCCAGAGCCTTCAGCTTGGCTGTGGCGCTGGTGTAGCTGTTGTTGTCCAGGTCGGTCTGAGCCTGCTGGTACAGCTCGGCTTCGCTCAGGTTTTCGTCGACGACTTCCTTCGATGAGCAAGCAGCGGTCAATGCGAGGATGGCGATCAGCAGCAGGTGTTTCACTTGCATGGCGGCTTGCGTCCCTATGACGGCCGCTGTCTTGGGCGGGGCCGTCCTGTTATGATGAGCGCCCCGTTGAAAAGCCTCGGGGCAAAAGACGCCGTATTTAACCACAAGCGCGCAGCCGAAACCAAAGGCTGTGCCGACGCCCAGTCAGAGCATGTCCGATAAAATTGAACTTCGCGCAGAGGTGCCGTCCGATTTGGGCGGCCAACGCCTCGATCAAGTCGCCGCCCAACTCTTCGCTGAGCACTCACGCTCGCGCCTTTCCGCCTGGATCAAAGAAGGTCGCCTGACTGTGGACGGGGCGGTCATCCGCCCACGCGACATCGTGCATGGCGGTGCCATCCTTGAGCTGACTGCCGAGCAGGAAGCCCAGGGCGAGTGGATCGCCCAGGACATCGAGCTCGACATCGTCTATGAAGACGACGACATTCTGGTGATCAACAAGCCTGCGGGCCTGGTGGTGCACCCGGCTGCCGGTCACGCCGATGGCACTTTGCTCAATGCCTTGCTGCACCACGTGCCGGACATCATCAATGTCCCGCGTGCCGGTATCGTGCATCGCCTGGACAAGGACACCACCGGTCTGATGGTGGTGGCCAAGACCATTCAGGCGCAGACCAAGCTTGTGACTCAATTGCAGAGTCGCAGTGTCAGCCGGATCTACGAGTGCATCGTGATCGGCGTGGTCACCGCCGGAGGCAAGATCAACGCCCCGATCGGTCGCCACGGTCAGCAGCGCCAGCGCATGGCGGTGATGGAAGGCGGCAAGCCTGCCGTCAGTCACTACCGCGTGCTGGAGCGTTTCCGTTCGCACACACACGTGCGGGTGAAGCTGGAAACCGGTCGTACCCACCAGATCCGTGTGCACATGTCGCACATCAACTTCCCGTTGGTCGGCGATCCGGCGTACGGCGGTCGTTTCCGCATTCCGCCGGCGGCGAACCCGACGATGGTCGAATCCCTCAAGCATTTCCCGCGTCAGGCCCTGCACGCGCGTTTCCTTGAACTGGATCATCCGACGACCGGTGAGCGCATGAGCTGGGAGTCGCCGCTGCCGGAAGACTTCGTCTGGCTGCTGACCTTGCTCAAGCAGGATCGCGAGGCATTCATCGGATGAACTGGCTGACGCCGGACTGGCCTGCGCCGGCCAGCGTCAAGTCTTGTGTCACCACCCGCGAGGGCGGTGTCAGCGAGGCGCCGTTCGACAGCCTCAATCTGGGCGATCATGTTGATGATCGTCCTGAGGCTGTTGCCGAGAATCGTCGGCGTCTGACCGATCACTTCTCTATAAAGCCTGCCTGGTTGCAGCAAGTGCACGGGATTGCCGTGGCCCATGCTGATCCGGGCGTGGTTGCCACCGCCGACGCCAGCTGGACGGACACCCCGGGCATTGCCTGCGCAGCAATGACGGCAGATTGCTTGCCGGCATTGTTCTGCGATCGTGCCGGCACTCGTGTGGCGGCGGCTCATGCCGGTTGGCGCGGGTTGGCGGCAGGTGTGCTCGAAGCGACGCTCGATTCTTTGAATGTACCCGCTGAAGAAGTACTGGTCTGGCTTGGCCCAGCCATCGGCCCGAATGCTTTTGAGGTCGGCCCGGAAGTACGGGAAGTCTTCGTCAATCAACTCCCCGAAGCGGCATCAGCCTTTGTCCCAAGCCACAATGCTGGCAAGTTCATGGCTGACATTTATCTGCTGGCGCGCCTGCGTCTGGCTGCACGGGGTGTCACTGCTGTTTATGGCGGCGGCTTCTGCACTGTGACCGACCCGCGCTTCTTCTCTTATCGCCGTGCGTCGCGCACCGGTCGCTTTGCCTCTCTTGTTTGGCTCACCCGCTAAGCTTGTCTGATCTGTATCAACTCTCCGACGCTTGAATCTTCCAGAATCGACCGCATCTATAGCGGTATCTGGCAGGTTTCTTTATTCAGGATGGTTTTTTAGGTCCGGCCTGCTCAAAAGGAAGGTGACCCATGCGTATAGACCGTTTAACCAGTAAATTACAGTTAGCCTTGTCCGACGCCCAATCTCTGGCCGTCGGCCACGATCATCCGGCTATCGAGCCGGCGCACTTGATGCAAGCCATGCTTGAACAGCAGGGTGGTTCGATCAAACCTCTGCTGATGCAGGTAGGCTTCGACGTCAACAGCCTGCGTAAAGAGCTGACCAAAGAGCTCGACCAATTACCGAAAATCCAGAACCCTACCGGCGACGTCAACATGTCGCAGGATCTGGCGCGCCTGCTCAATCAGGCCGACCGACTGGCCCAGCAGAAGGGCGACCAGTTCATTTCCAGTGAGCTGGTGCTGCTCGCCGCGATGGACGAGAACAGCAAGCTCGGCAAACTGCTGCTCGGCCAGGGCGTGAGCAAGAAAGCCCTGGAAAACGCGATCAACAACCTGCGTGGTGGTGAGGCGGTCAATGACGCCAACCATGAAGAGTCGCGTCAGGCGCTGGACAAGTACACCGTCGACCTGACCAAGCGTGCCGAAGACGGCAAGCTCGATCCGGTGATCGGCCGTGACGATGAAATTCGTCGCACGATTCAGGTTCTGCAACGCCGCACCAAGAACAACCCGGTACTGATCGGCGAGCCAGGCGTGGGTAAAACCGCGATTGCCGAAGGTTTGGCCCAGCGCATCATCAACGGCGAAGTGCCGGACGGCCTCAAAGGCAAACGTCTGCTGTCGCTGGACATGGGCGCTCTGATTGCCGGCGCCAAGTATCGTGGTGAGTTCGAAGAGCGCCTCAAGGCGCTGCTCAACGAACTGTCGAAGCAGGAAGGGCAGATCATTCTGTTCATCGACGAACTGCACACCATGGTCGGCGCCGGTAAAGGCGAAGGCTCGATGGATGCCGGCAACATGCTCAAACCGGCACTGGCGCGCGGCGAGCTGCATTGCGTCGGCGCGACCACGCTCAACGAGTACCGCCAATATATAGAGAAGGACGCAGCTCTCGAGCGGCGCTTCCAGAAGGTCTTGGTGGACGAGCCGAGCGAAGAAGACACCATCGCCATCCTGCGTGGCCTCAAAGAGCGTTACGAGGTTCACCACAAGGTGGCGATCACTGACGGCGCGATCATTGCTGCCGCGAAGCTCAGCCATCGCTACATCACTGACCGGCAGTTGCCGGACAAGGCCATCGACCTGATCGACGAGGCCGCCAGCCGTATCCGCATGGAGATCGATTCCAAGCCGGAGGTGCTGGACCGTCTGGAACGTCGCCTGATTCAGTTGAAGGTGGAATCCCAGGCACTGAAGAAAGAAAGCGATGAAGCGGCAATGAAGCGCCTGGAAAAACTTCAGGAAGAAATTGTCCGCCTCGAGCGTGAGTACTCGGATCTGGAAGAAATCTGGAACTCGGAAAAAGCCGAGGTGCAGGGTTCTGCGCAGATTCAGCAGAAGATCGAGCAATCGCGCCAGGAACTGGAAGCGGCGCGCCGTAAAGGCGACCTCAATCGTATGGCCGAATTGCAGTACGGGGTGATCCCGGATCTGGAGCGCAGCCTGCAAATGGTCGATCAGCACGGCAAGAGCGAAAACCAGTTGCTGCGTAGCAAGGTGACCGAAGAGGAAATCGCCGAAGTCGTTTCGAAGTGGACCGGTATTCCGGTATCGAAAATGCTCGAAGGCGAGCGCGACAAGCTGATGAAGATGGAAAGCCTGTTGCACCAGCGCGTGATCGGCCAGGACGAAGCGGTCGTGGCTGTGGCCAACGCGGTACGGCGTTCCCGTGCCGGGCTGGCGGACCCGAATCGTCCGAGCGGCTCGTTCATGTTCCTCGGCCCGACCGGTGTCGGTAAAACCGAGCTGTGCAAGGCGCTGGCCGAATTCCTCTTTGATACTGAAGAGGCGATGGTGCGGATCGACATGTCCGAGTTCATGGAGAAACATTCCGTGGCGCGACTGATCGGTGCACCACCAGGCTACGTCGGCTACGAAGAGGGCGGTTACCTGACTGAGGCGGTGCGTCGCAAGCCTTATTCGGTGATCCTGCTGGATGAAGTCGAGAAAGCGCACCCGGATGTGTTCAACATCCTGCTGCAGGTGCTTGAGGATGGGCGTCTGACCGACAGTCACGGGCGTACTGTGGATTTCCGCAATACCGTGATCGTCATGACCTCGAACCTCGGTTCGTCGCAGATCCAGGAACTGGTCGGTGACCGTGAGGCGCAGCGCGCTGCGGTAATGGATGCGTTGACGTCGCACTTTCGTCCCGAGTTTATCAACCGGGTCGACGAAGTGGTGATCTTCGAGCCATTGGCGCGGGATCAGATCGCGGGGATTACCGAGATCCAGTTGGGTCGTCTGCGCAGTCGTCTGGCCGAGCGCGAGCTGAAGCTGGAACTGAGCCCGGAAGCGCTGGATAAGCTGATTGCCGTCGGTTACGACCCGGTGTATGGCGCGCGTCCGTTGAAACGTGCGATCCAGCGCTGGATCGAAAACCCGCTGGCGCAATTGATCCTGTCGGGGCATTTCATGCCGGGCGACACGGCAACCGGCAAAGTGGTGAACGACGAAATCGTTTTCGACTGAGCCGAAACGCCAATGAAATAAGGAAGGCCTCGCTTTGCGAGGCCTTTTTTTCGTTAGGCTGTTGAACTCTAAGGAAAAGGCTTGTAAAGTGCGCCCCGCAGTCAGTCACCGGCAGCGTTTCAACCCACTGGGTTGAAAACTGAAATAAGTTGCAAATCATTAACTTGAAAGCAATTTAGGGGGTTGACAGAGGTGTTCTAGGTTGTAGAATAGCGCGCCTCAGACACACGAACGCAGCGATGCGAACGAGTGACTAGATGCAGTAAGTTTCACCGTTGTAAATTGAAATATGTAGTTCCGTGATAGCTCAGTCGGTAGAGCAAATGACTGTTAATCATTGGGTCCCAGGTTCGAGTCCTGGTCACGGAGCCAATTTCAAGCCGGGGTATAGCGCAGTCCGGTAGCGCGCCTGCTTTGGGAGCAGGATGTCAGGAGTTCGAATCCCCTTACCCCGACCATATTAAAAATCCTCGTATCGAAAGATACGGGGATTTTTTTTGCCCATAAAAAACTCGGGCCCTACGCAAAACCATTGTAGGAGTGAGACTGCTCGCGATTATGGTGTATCAGTCATGAGCGAATTGACTGACCCACCGCAATCGCGAGCAGGCTCACTCCTACAGGGTTTACGCCAATCAGTGCAGCTTCAGGCGTGGTTCAGTGCCGCGACCAATCTTGCTGCCCAGCATCAACATCGCCGTGCGGAATGGCCCGTACAGCGCCATCTGGTGCATGCGGTACAGCGACACGTAAAACATCCGTGCCAACCAGCCTTCGAGCATCACGCTGCCGGTCAGGTTACCCATCAAGTTACCCACAGCCGAAAAACGTGACAGCGAAATCAGCGAGCCGTAGTCGGTGTACTTGTACTCCGGCAGGGTCTTGCCCTCGATGCGCAGTTTCAGCGATTTGGCGAGCAGAGAAGCCTGCTGGTGAGCCGCTTGTGCACGCGGTGGCACGTTGCGATCCGAACCCGGTTGCGGGCACGCGGCGCAGTCGCCGAAGGCGAAGATGTTTTCGTCGCGGGTGGTCTGCAGCGTCGGCAATACCTGCAGCTGATTGATGCGGTTGGTTTCCAGGCCGTCGATGTCCTTGAGGAAACCCGGTGCGCGAATACCCGCGGCCCAGACTTTCAGGCTGGCCTTGATCACGTTGCCATCGGCAGTGATCAGGCTGTCGGCCGTCACTTCGCTGACCGCCGCGTTGGTCATCACATTGACCCCGAGTTTCTCCAGCGTCTTGTGCACCGGTGCGCCGATGCGCTCCGGCAGGGCTGGCAGCACCCGTGGACCGGCTTCGATCAGGGTGATGTGCATGTTTTCCGGTTTGATTCGGTCCAGACCGTACGCGGCCAGTTCATGCGCCGCGTTGTGCAGTTCTGCCGCCAGTTCGACGCCCGTGGCGCCGGCACCGACGATGGCCACGCTGATCTGCTCGACCACATCGGTCTGCCCGGCATGGGCGCGCAGGTAGTGGTTGAGCAATTGCTGGTGGAAACGTTCGGCCTGTTTGCGGGTGTCGAGGAACAGGCAGTGCTGCGCTGCGCCCTGGGTGCCGAAGTCGTTGGTGGTGCTGCCGACGCTGATGACCAGCGTGTCGTACGGCACTTCACGTGCCGGGACCAGCTCTACGCCGTTCTCGTCGTAGGTGGCCGCCAACTGGATTTTCTTCTGCGCGCGATCAAGCCCGCTCATGCGCCCCAGCTGGAACTCGAAGTGGTTCCATTTTGCCTGGGCAACATAGTTGAGTTCGTCTTCGGAAGAGTTCAGCGATCCGGCGGCCACTTCGTGCAGCAGTGGTTTCCAGATGTGCGTCAGGTTCGCGTCAACCAGCATCACACTGGCTGTGCCGCGTTTACCCAGGGTCTTACCCAGACGGGTAGCCAACTCCAGACCGCCGGCGCCGCCGCCGACAATAACAATACGATGGGACATGGGGATAACTCGCAAGGTTTTTAAAGGAAATCGGTGTCGTTACCCAAGCGAGCGCGAGGCAGCTCATAGCGTCAGGTAACTGATAAGTCGGCTCAGCAGGCCCAGACCAATGGTCACTGCCAGCACCAGCACCAGGAGCATCCACGGCCGGAATGGCCGGCGCTCGACCTGGTGTTGGGACAACTGCAGGTACTCTTCGACATGCTTCTGGTCTTCGGGGTTCAGGCGGCTGGTCATAAAGGCCTCGTCAGGTAGACGTTGCTGAAGGTGGGGAAGCTACAGCGGTTTTTATCCCGGGTTGAATGCAGCATAGCCACTGGCCGGAACCGGTTCGACAGAAACACCGTCGTCGAGGCGAATGATCCCGCTTTGTAACACTCGTGCGGTAATTCCGCCATGCCCGCGCACCGCTTGAAAGGTCCCGGGGCCGAGGTTGTTCTGCAGGCGTGCACAGGGCTGACACCAGCCGGTGGTCTCGAGTATTGCCTGACCGATGCGAAAGCGCCGCCCCTTGAGACTAAACAAATTGATGCCGCTGATGACGAGATTGCGCCGCAGATCTTCAGGCCTCATCGGTTGATCGGCAGGGCGGCCCATCAGTGCGCCAATGACCGCCAGGTGTTCGAACTGAATCAGGGTCACCTGCCGCGCGTTACGCACCCCGGGGCGGGCGTGATCGCCGGTCAGTCCGGCTTCGAGCCGCGCCTCGACGGCATCGAGCTCGAGCATCGGGCCACGGGACTCCGGGCGTACGCCGATCCATCGCACACGGCCGGTCTGCGGAACGTCGGCAATCAACTGCTGCAGTGGCGTCACAAGCTGATCCCGACATCGAAGACGATGCTGCGTCCCAGGTTGCTGCGCAGAAAGTCCGGCGCGTCAGGGTGGGCAAACAGCACCCGGGCGAACGTCGGGCCGACCAGCGACAGCGAACGCCAGCCCTGGCGCAGATATTCGGTCGGCGGAGGAAAGTGGCTGTTGAGATCCAGCACTTCGCGCTTGAGGCTGGCGAAGGCAATGATGTCCAGTTCGCCCAGATCCATGCCGCGTTCCTTGTAGTTGTGCGCTTTTTTGCGCAAGGTCGGCGCCAGTCGCAACAGGAACTCGTTGGCCGGGATTCGCCGCGGCTTGGCTTCACGGCGCACCAGCTGGCTGAGAGAAAACGCGCTGCGCCGCCGCTGCAATTCGTCGCGCCATTCGTCGTTGAGCCGACGTCCTTCATCGAGGACGAAGAACACTTCGAAATTGGCGTCGCGAAACAGCACGTCCGGCGGCTCGCCAGCGGGGGCGAACTCATCGGCGCGGTAAGGGATGTTCAAGCCTTGCAGCAGGCGTTGGCAGACCCAACGCTCACGCTCCCATTTGCGGGCATTGGACAGGAACGCGTTGGCTTGCTCGGCCGCGATGGTCAGCAGGCGTAAATAATCTGAGTCATCCATAAGCCCAAGCTTAGCGTTCAAATGCGACAAACAGTAAGCGTTGCATCGGCTGATGCTCTCAGGGCTGCGGTGTAGACTGCGACAAAGGACGTAAACCCATGGAAAAAATGAGGGAAAGATGATCGGTGCCGAACTGTTGTCATCCACGAGCCTGACGCTCGGTTGGCTGATTTACCTGCCAGTGCTGGTCTGGGCGATCTGGCGTGCGCCATGGGTCGAGTTGTTCAGTGACAATCGTCGTCAGCATTTACTCTTCGGCACCGTGTTCGCGTTGTTTCTGTTGTGGATGGTGCGCAGGGATTTCGACACCGGGGTGTCTTACCACTTCATCGGCATGACCGCGGTGACGCTGCTGCTGGACTGGCCGCTGGCGATTGTCGGCGGCCTGGTGGCGCAGCTCGGACTGGTATTGCTCGGCCGTCAGGATCTGGCGGCGGTCGGGGTCAACGGTACGTTGCTGATCCTGCTGCCGGTGTTGATCACCGAATGCGTGGCGATCGTTGTCGAGCGCGCTCAGCCGCGTAATCCGTTTGTGTATATCTTCTGTTCCGGATTCTTCGCGGCGGCATTGTCGGCGTTGTTGTGTCTGGCGCTGAGCCTGAGCCTGCTCTGGTACGACGGCTTGTTCGCCATGCCGGAATGGCTGGAAGACTTCATCGGTTATCTGTGGTTGCTGATCTTTCCCGAAGCCTTTATCAACGGCATGGTGATCAGCGCGCTGGTAGTGTTCAGCCCGGAGTGGCTGGAAACCTTCAACCGCACCCGCTACCTTTCGGCGCCCTGGAAGGACGACGATCCCAAGTCTTGATCCACATCAAACCTGCGACCCTCGCAGCATTTCATGCTCGGCCAAATCCCTTCAGGAGCAGCGGCATGAGTGTGTATGAGTGGGCGAGGCAGGAAACGCGGCAGAGTCTGGACATGGCGCAGGAGGTGGGCTTCGATCCGGGCCTGAGTCTGCGCGCCTTGCTCAGTGCGGTCGTGCAGCAGAGCAAGGCCGTGCGCAACGCCGAAGACCTGGCCGACGAGTTGCGTTTTCTCGCGGAAAACCTCGACGACGATCAGGACTACGGCTTCATGCGGCCCTGATTGCGGTCAGTGGCGCGGGTCGAAATCGCCGGAGAACATTTCGTCTTCGGCATCCGCAGCCACCGGAATCTTGTGTTCTTCGGACGCCCAGGCGCCGAGGTCGATCAGCTTGCAGCGATCGGAGCAGAACGGGCGAAACTTGTTCTCGGGGATAAATTCCACGGGGGCGCCACAGGTTGGGCATTCTACGGTCGGGATCTGGCTCATGACTGGCCTCCGGATAAAGTCAGGTAAAAGTGATGCAGGCGTTCGACTTCGCTGTGCAGCCAGGCGAGGTCGCGGTCGTTGACCACCACATCGTCGGCACGGCTCACGCGGTCTTCGCGGCTCGACTGGGCCTTGAGGATCGCCTGAACCTGCTGTTCGCTGGTCTGGTCACGCTGCAAGGTGCGTTCGATCTGCAGTTGTTGCGGGGCGTCGATCACCAGGATGCGCTGGGTCATCGCGTATTGCCCGGATTCGATCAGCAGCGGCGAAACCAGAATCGCGTAAGGCGATTTTGCCAGCGCCAGATGGTGGGCGATTTCCTCGGCGATCAGCGGATGCAGCAGGGCTTCGAGCCAGCGACGTTGCTCCGGCACTTCAAAAATCAGCTGGCGCAGGGCGGCGCGGTTCAGGGTTCCGTCCGCCTGCAGTACATCCGGGCCGAAGTGCTCGGCAATCTTTGCCAGTGCCGGACGGCCCGACTCGACCACCCAGCGCGCTGCGTGATCGGCGTCGACCACGTGGATTCCGAGGTCGATGAAGTGCTGGGCCGCGGCGCTTTTGCCGCTGCCGATGCCGCCGGTCAGACCGAGAATCCAGGGTTTTTCCACAGGGGTATTCATTTCAAACCGACAAACTGCCAATAGAAGTCGGTTATTTGACCACCCCAGAGCAAGGCAATCCAGCCGGCAATTGCCAGATACGGGCCGAAGGGGATCGGCGTCGAGGTTTTCTGTTCGCGCAGACGCAGCACAATCACCCCGACAACGGCCCCCACCAGCGATGACAATAGGATCGTCAGCGGCAGAATCTGCCAGCCACCCCAGGCCCCGAGCAGCGCCAGCAGCTTGAAATCACCATGACCGATGCCGTCTTTGCCGGTCAGCAGCTTGAACAGCCAGAACACCGACCACAGCGCCATGTAACCGGCCACCGCGCCCCATAGTGCCGCGTGCAGCGAGACGAACACTGCGAAGCTGTTGACGATCAACCCCAGCCACAGCAACGGCAGCACCAGCACATCGGGCAGCAGTTGATGTTCGGTATCGATCAGGCTCATCGCCAGCAGCCCCCAGGTGAGGACGATCAACAGACCGGCCGGCCAGCCAAAACCCAGATGCCAGGCGATGAACGCCGAGAGCAGACCGCAGGCCAGTTCAGTCAGGGGATAGCGCTTGCTGATCGGGGCGGCACACGCAGAACAGCGTCCGCGCAGGAACAGGTAGCTGAGCAGCGGGATGTTCTCCCATACACGAATTCGGTGGCCGCATTGCGGGCATTCGGAGTGCGGCAGTATCAGGTTGTAAGTCGGCAGTGGCGTATCACTCGGCAGGCCGAGGACGTCCTGAGCCTGCTGGCGCCAATCGCGCTCGAGCATTTTCGGCAGACGCCAGACCAGCACGTTGAGAAAACTGCCGACCACCAGACCCAGCAGCAGTGCAGTGAAAACGAAGGCCAGCGGATACAGACTGAAAAGTTCGTCGATAGGCATGTCAGATCGCTGAGCCGAGTTGGAAGATCGGCAAGTACATGGCCACGACCAGACCGCCGACGATGACACCGAGCACCACCATGATGAACGGCTCCATCAGGCTGGTGAGGTTGTCGACCATGTTATCCACTTCGTCCTCATAAAAACCGGCGACTTTGTCGAGCATGTCATCCAGCGCGCCGGATTCCTCGCCGATGGCGGTCATCTGCACCGCCATGTTGGGGAACACTCCTGTGCTGCGCATCGAAAAATTCAGCTGCATGCCGGTGGCGACGTCCTGGCGGATGCGCAGCACCGCGCGCTTGAACACCACATTGCCGGTGGCCCCGGCCACCGAATCCAGTGCCTCCACCAGCGGTACGCCGGCAGCGAAAGTGGTCGACAGGGTACGGGCGAATCGGGCCACCGCCGACTTGTACATCAGTGTGCCCACCAACGGCACTTTCAGCAGCCAGGTGTCTTTGCGGTCGCGCAGTGCCTGGGACTTTCTCAGGGCGTGACGCGTACCGAAAAACACCGCAATCAGTGCACCAAGCACCGCCCACCACCATTGCTGCATGAATTCGGAAATGCTGATCACCATCAGCGTGAAGGCCGGCAGTTCAGCACCGAAGCCGGAAAATACCGCCTGAAACTGCGGCACCACTTTCACCAGCAAAATCCCGGTGACGACCATTGCCACCAGCACCACGGCGGTGGGGTAGGTCATGGCTTTCTTGATCTTGGCCTTGAGCGCTTCGCTTTTTTCTTTATAGGTCGCGACTCGCTCCAGCAACGTGTCGAGCGCGCCGGACTGCTCGCCGGCATCCACCAGGTTGCAATACAGTTCATCGAAATACTGCGGTTTCTTGCGCAGGGCGGTGGCGAAGCTGTTGCCGGCGGCAACCTCCTGCTTCACCTCGTCCACCAGTTTGCGCATCGCCGGGTTGTCGAAGCCTTCGCCAATGATATCGAACGACTGCAGCAGCGGCACGCCGGCTTTCATCATGGTCGCCATCTGGCGGGTGAACAACGCGATGTCCTGGGCCTTGATGCGTTTGCCGAAACTCAGCAGGGAGACGGATTTCTTGCGCACCTTGCCGGGGTTGATCCCTTGTTTACGTAGCTGGGCCTTGATCAACGCGGGGTTCTGCCCGCTCAGTTCGCCGGTGACCTTGCTGCCTTTGCGGTCCGTGCCTTCCCAGGCGTAGATGCTGATTTTCGCTGCCTTGACCGCCATGTTCAGTCCTTGGTGACCCGGTTGATTTCTTCCAGGCTGGTGATGCCTTGCATGGCCTTGCGCAGGCCTGAGGTGCGCAGATCGTCGAAACCGTCGTGACGCATCTGGCTGTCGATTTCCAGCGAGTTGCCTTCGGCCATGATCAGCCGTTGCAGCTCGGGTGTGTTTTTCACCACTTCATAAATCCCCACGCGTCCCTTGTAGCCGCCGTTGCATTGATCGCAACCGACCGGCTCATAGATCGTGAAACTGCCGATCTGTTCCGGTGGGAAGCCTTCCTTGATCAGCGTTTCGCGCGGAATCTCGATCGGTTTCTTGCAGTGGCTGCACAGCTTGCGTGCCAGGCGCTGGGCGATGATCAGGCTCACCGAGGTGGCGATGTTGAAGCCGGGAATGCCCATGTTGTGCAGGCGGGTCAGGGTTTCGGCGGCGCTGTTGGTGTGCAGCGTGGACAACACGAGGTGGCCGGTCTGCGCGGCCTTGATCGCGATCTCGGCGGTTTCCAGATCGCGAATTTCGCCGACCATGATCACGTCCGGGTCCTGACGCAGAAACGAGCGTAATGCCTGGGCGAAATCCAGCCCCTGTTTCGGATTGACGTTGACCTGGTTGATGCCTTCCATGTTGATTTCCACCGGGTCTTCGGCGGTGGAAATGTTGATGTCGACGGTATTGAGAATATTGAGTCCGGTGTACAGCGACACGGTTTTCCCCGACCCGGTCGGGCCGGTCACCAGAATCATCCCCTGCGGCTGCTTGAGCGCGGCCATGTACAGGTCTTTCTGCGCCGGTTCGTAACCCAGGGCATCGATGCCGATCTGCGCGCTGGACGGATCGAGAATCCGGATCACCACTTTCTCGCCCCACAGGGTGGGCAGGGTGTTGACCCGGAAGTCGATCGACTTGCTCTTCGACAGGCGCATCTTGATCCGCCCGTCCTGGGGTTTGCGCCGCTCCGAGATGTCGAGGCTGGCCATGACTTTCAGGCGTGCGGCGATCCGCCCGGCCAACTGAATCGGCGGTTTGGCCACTTCGCGCAGGATGCCGTCGGTGCGCACCCGCACCCGGAAGTTCTTTTCGTAGGGTTCGAAGTGCAAGTCCGACGAGCCACTCTTGATCGCGTCCAGCAGCATCTTGTGCACGAAGCGCACCACCGGGGCGTCATCGGCATCGAGTCCGCCGATATTCTCCTGTCGGCTGTCGTCGACGGATTCGACGTCCACCCCGTCGAGGTCGACGTCGGCCATCTCTTCGAGGCCGCTGGCGTGGGTGTCGAAAAATTTCTCGATGGCATCGCTGAGTTTGTCGTCTTCCACCAGGATGGCTTCGGTACTCAGTCCGGTGCTGAACTGGATATCGTTGATTGCCTGATGATTGCTCGGATCGGAAATGCCCACGAACAGCTTGTTGCCGCGTCGCCACAAGGGCAGGGCGTGGTGCTGACGCACCAGTTTTTCACTGACCAGGCCCTTGGGCTGGGTTTCCTTGTCGAGGCAATTGAGGTCCATGAAGGCCATGCCGAAATGCTCGGAAGCGATTTCGGCGACCTGGGAACTCCTCACCAGTTTGTTCTGCACCAGGTAGCTGACCAGCGACAGCCGATTGCGCTGCGCCTGTTGCCAGGCTTGCTGGGCGCTTTTTTCCGTCAACAGTTCAGCCTGTACCAGTTGCTTGGCCAGACCGCTCAGAGCGATGTCATTCATGGGGATTCCGCACGCTTGCCGTTCATGACTTATAGCCTAGTCAAGTGACAGCGCCACACACGTCGGGCACAGGTGACAAAAAGTGTCAGATAGTGCGGTTGTCGGTTGTAGGAAAGGCCTTCGCATCGTGGGCATGCCGAGTATTCGGGCGAGCGAGCGGTTGGCATGGGCTATGCTGAGCCCATCTCAGATCATGAGATTCCGACTCATGCATGGAGCGTATCTATGAAACAACAACAGGGCTTTACTCTGATCGAGCTGCTGATCGTGGTGGCGATCATTGGCATTCTGGCGACTATCGCCTTGCCGCAATACTCCAAATACCAGGCACGTTCGAAAGTGACTGCGGGTCTGGCGGAGATCAGTGCACTGAAGGTGCCGTTCGAGGACACCATCAATCAAGGCACTGATCCAACGCTGTTACTGGTGGCCGGTAGCGCTACAGCGACCACCTCCAACTGCACGCTGGCGGCGTCGGGAACCGCCTCGACCGGTGCCGGCACTATCACCTGCACACTGGTGAATGCTCCAGGTCCGGTGCTCGGTAAAACCATTACGTTGACCCGTACCGGTGCTGCAACCGGCAACACCTCCGGCGTCTGGAGCTGTGCGTCGACCGTCAACCCGGACTACGCGCCTAAGGGTTGCGCAGGCACCGGTGCCTGATTGAGTCAGCGTCCTGAGATGCCCCGCCATGCGGGGCGTTTTTGTTTTCGGCCTTCAAAAAAAGCTTCAGGAATTTCAGCGGGTTAGGAACTTTCCGAAAAGCCGCAACTTGCATGTCGATAATGCACTTGTCATGCAAATTGCATGATTTCGGAAATTTGCTGAATTTATAAATTGTTGATTTATAACGATTTGTTGTCTTTCGAGAAGTTGGCACAGCCTTCGCAATATCTCCAGTAACCCTGCTGACAAGACAACCAGCAGACTTTCCAGAAAAACAGGAGTTACTCGTATGAAGAAGTTCGCTATCACTGCCGCTGCTGCTACCGCGCTGACCCTGACCATGGCTTCCGGTGCATTCGCCCAATCCACCCAAGCTACCCAGGCTCCAATGACTCTGGCTTCCGGTGAAATGACCAAGGCTAAAGAAGCTACTTCCGATACCTGGATCACCACCAAAGTCAAAAGCGATCTGGTCACCGAAAAAGGCATTCCAGGCACCGACATCAAAGTAGAAACCAACAAAGGCGTCGTTTCCCTGTCGTCGACTGTTGCTGTCACTGAATCTCAGAAAGCCACCGCGGTAGCGATTACCAAGAAAATCAAAGGCGTCAAAGCGGTCTCCGCTGACGGCCTGAAAGCCGAGTAAGGCATGACTTCTCGCCTGGACCGGGAGAAGGCGCGACAGACGGGCCGGGCAATACGTCTGCCGCAACTTTAGAGTTCATGCGAACGGTCACACGGATGTGACCATTACGGGCCCTGGCACTTGTGTCGGGGCCTGTTCTATTTCTGCGGGAAAGCCCAAAACAACTGTAGGAGTGAGCCTGCTCGCGATAGCGGTGTATCAGTCGATTAATGTGTCGACTGACCCAACGCTATCGCGAGCAGGCTCACTCCTACAAGGGGGTCGATGTGGTTCAGTTACCGCGTTTGCTGTTGATCTGCCGCAGGCGATTGCCTTCGAAGCGCAGGTACTGGTACATGCCGTTGCTCGGGCCGTAGGTCCATTCCTCGACCTGAAACTCTTCGCGGCGGTTGGCGCTGCGCTTGTAGCCGAGGACGTCGCGGCTGACCGGCTCTCCACACTTTTGCAGCACTTCGCTGGCGCGGTCGCCGAGACTGACCAATTGGCTGCCACAGCGCAGCGTATCGGAGGCCAGGGCAGGGCTGGCGGCGAGCATCAGCGTCATCGCAACCAGCCACTTGTGGTTCATTACTCGGCGTCCAGGTGCATCTGCGTCACGACCCGGCCATCGCTTTCGGCCTCGCCAAGATTGGCGTCGATGAAGTACACCCGATCATCGGCCAGTTGGCCCTTGTCGACCAGATAGTCCTTGATGCTGCTGGCGCGTTCCTGACCCAGTTGACGCAGTAATACATCGCTGGAACTCCAGAACTTGATGACGCCGTCACGCATTTTTGCCGTGCGTTCTTCCTTGCCCAGGTCCTTCCATTCAGCCGGTGGCTGGGTTTTGAGACGGGTGCGGTAGATGCCTTCGAGCAGCGGGCCCTTCTCGTTCTCCGGCACTTGCAGCAGGGACGCCTGAGCCGGCACTTTGTCGCCACGGCGCTGGAGCATCTTGTAGTAGTTGTACTGGTATTCGCGCTCCAGACGCTGTTCGGCAATCAACGGACCGTCGCTGCTTTGCGCGGCAGTGCCTTCGATTTCCAGACGCAGGGCCGGACGTTCCTTCAGGGCTTGGGACAGTTTGTCGAGGGCCGACTCGGCGTCCTTGCTCAGGTCGCTGGAACCCGCTGCAAAGGACACGGTACCGAGGTCTTCTGAACCGCCGCCACTGATCAGTCCGCCAATCATCTTGAACGGCGCCGCCGCGGCTTTGACGATCAGGTTGCGCAGGGTCTGCCAGACAATCGGCATCACGCTGAACTGCGGGTTGTTCAGGTCGCCGGTGACCGGCAGTTCGATGGAAATCTTGCCGTCGACGTCCTTGAGCAGGGCGATCGCCAGTTTCAGCGGCAGGCTCACGGCGTCCGGGCTGTCGACTTTCTCGCCGAGTTGCAACTGCTCGACCACCACTTTGTTTTCGGCCTTCAACTGACCCTTGGTGATCAGGTAATGCAGGTCGAGGTTGAGCCGGCCTTTGCGGATGCGGTAACCGGCGAACTTGCCGGAGTATGGCGTCAGGGTGGTCAACTCGACCCGTTTGAAGCTGGTGGCGATGTCGAGGCTGGCCATCGGATCGAACGGGTTGACCGCGCCTTTGATGGTCACTGGCGCATAGCGGTCGACCTTGCCCTTGATGTCGACGCTGGCCGGTTTCGCCTGACGGCTGTCGATGGTGCCGATCTGGCCGTTGAGCTGTTGAATCGCGGTGGCGAAGTTCGGGGTCAGGCTGAAGTCGGCGAAGTTGGCCGAGCCGTCGTTGATCGCAATCGCGCCGATGTGAATGCCCAGCGGCTTGTCTTTGCTGGCCGGTTTCGCCGCGGCGGTTTTCGCACCGCTGTCGGCGGGCTGCGGGATCAGCAGATCGTCGATGTTGGTGGTGCGGTCATCGTTGATCATGAACCGCGCGTACGGCTGGAACAGGTTGACCTTGTCGATCGACAGGCTGTCACCGTGTTGATAGTTGATGCCTTCGACCACCACTTGCTGCCACTTGAGGAAGTCGCGGGTCTTCAGGGTGTCAAGGGTGTGCAGTTGATCGATCTGCGCCCGCCCGGTCACGTTGAGCGCCAGTGGTTCGGTGCTCTTGAGGTTGACCTTCAAGTCACTGCCGAGCATGCCGCTGCGCAGTTCCAGGCGAATGAACGGGCTGATGTAGGATTGCGCGACCCGCAGGTCGATGTCCTGGGTTTTCACGTTGAGCTGGGCGGTGACCGGGGCGAGGTTGACCACGCCGTCGGCGCTGACCTTGCCTTGTTTGCCCAGGCCGGTGTCGAGTCTGACCTTGAAGGGCGAACCGTTGAGGCTGTCGAAATCCTGCAGATCAATGTTCAGCGGCGTGACATCCAGTGCCACCGCCGGTTTTGCCGAACGGTCGGCCAGATGCACCGTGTAGTTGCGCAACTGCACGTCCTTGAGCAGCACTTGCCATGGCTTGCTCGGCGCCGGCGGTGCTTTCGGCGAGTCGGCGGCGGCCGGGGTATTGGCAGGTTCCGCTGCAGCCTTCGCGGCGGGCTTGGACGGCTGGCTGGCGAACAGTTTTTGCCAGTCCAGTTGGCCGTCGGCTTCGAGCGCGGCCCAGGTTTCCAGTTTGTTGCTGCGGATCTTGCCGACCACCACTTGCTGTTTGGCCAGGTCCAGTGAAGTCTCGCTGACGTCCAGGCGTTCAAGTTTTGCCAGTGGGCGCCCGTCCGGTGCCTTGATTGCGAACGGCGCAATGCTCACCGCGATGTTGTTCAGCAGCAGTTCGGTTTCTTTCGACAGATTGAGTTTGTATTCGGTGCTGAGGTTGATCACACCGTCTTCGAGGACCAGTGGCACCGCGTCGCGCACGTAGGGCCAGAAGGCTTTCATCTTGCCATCGGTGATTTTCAGCGTGCCTTCGGAGGTGAACGGGATCAGGCTGAAGTTGCCCTTCCAGTCGATCTGCCCACCGGCCGGGCCGATCGCCACCAGTGTCATGTCGGCATTGTCTTCGGGCAGGGTACTGAGGTTTTTCAGTTCGAAGTCGAGTTTGTCGTAGAGGAACTCGATCGGCTCCCCCGGCCGGGCGGCTTCGAAATGCACATTGCCACCGGCCAGCTGGATGCGGTCGATGCGCAGCGGGAACGGCTTGGCATTCGGGTCGGCCGGGGTCGGCTCGCTGGCGGGGAGTTTGAACAGGCCCAGCAGATTGAGCTGGCCGTCCTTGGCGAAGAGGATTTCAGTCTTCGGCTTGTCCAGCTCGATATCGGCCAGGTGCAGCGCTTTGGTCCACAGGCTGTCGAGTTGCAGGTTGGCGTACAGCCGTTCGAAACCGACCTGCTCTTTGCCCGGCTCGCCAATGACCAGCCCCCACAGGGTGACTTCAAGGCTGAATGGATTGAGTTCGATGCGCTGGATATGCGCAGGCACCGTGGCGTAATTGGCCAACTGCTGGTTGGCAATGCGCAGGGCGATGCCCGGCAAAATCAGAAACCCCAGCAGGCTGTAAAGGGCCAGAGCGGTCAACAAGGCGCCAATCGCGCGAATCAATCCTTTGGTCATGTGCGGCTTCATCTGTCTGAATCGGAGTGCCTTGGAGTATGGCACGCGATTCTGGTTCCGAAGTAACTCGCAGGGTGCAGGATTGTTCAGATTGTTCTGTAGGATCGCAAACCCTGTGGGAGCGGGCTTGCTCGCGAATGCGGTTTGTCAGTCAACCTCTTTGTTAACTGATGCACCGCATTCGCGAGCAAGCCCGCTCCCACATTGGACAGTTGTCAGCCGCAGAGGAGGGTTACAGCTGCAGGATCAGGGTTTTCAGCGGTGGCTGTTGATCCATTGACGGGAAGTCGGCGCCCGGGGTCATCACGCTCCATTCGCGTACTGGACGCCCGGCCTTCTCGGCGCAACGCAGTACCTGTTCGCGCCAGTCATCCATGCTGACTTTCGCCAGGTTGTTGCAGCAGATCAGCACGCCATTGTCAGCGGTGGTCAGCAGGGCCGGCTTGAGCAGGCTCTGATAGTCACGCAGCAGGTCGACAGTGCCGAATGCACTCTTGGCCCAGGCTGGCGGGTCGAGCAGCACCAGATCGTACTGGCGTTGTTCGAGGCGCTGATAGCTCGGCAGTTTCTGCCCGCGTCGCTGGCTGATGGGCAGGCCGGCGAGTTGGCGGATCGCCGGGAAATAATCGGACTGGATGAATTGCATCTCGGGCAGTTGCGGGTTGAGCAGGCCGTTTTCGCGGCCGACCGCCAGGTTGCCTTCGGCGAAGTCCAGATTGCACACCTCACGCGCGCCACCGGCAGCGGCACTCAGGCCAACGCCGCAGGTGTAGGCAAAGAGGTTGAGCACGCTTTTGCCCTTGGCGTGATCCTTGACCCAGCCACGGGTGTTGCGCAGGTCGAGGAACAGCAGCGGATCCTGCCCTGCATGGCGACCACGTACGCGGTAGTTCAGGCCCCATTCGTGGCCGATCAGATCGGCCAGTGCGGCGGCGTCAGCTTTGTAGACGCTGTCTTCGCGATCGATCCGCGAGTTGCCGCGAGAGCGGTCGTTGTAGACCAGCAAGGTTTCCAGGCCCAGCGTTTGATTGACCATGGCGTGCAGTTGCAGCAGATCGTCACGCTCCAGCGTCTGGTGAAAGCTCTGTACCAGCAATTGCGGACCGTAGCGATCGATGGTCAGGCCGCCGGCGCCTTCCTGGCTGCCATGGAACAGCCGATAGCAATCGGTGCCCTGGCTGTGCAGTGCAGCGAGCAGGTCCTGGCGTTGATCGAGGGCGGCGCGCAGCGCCTGATTCAAGGAAGACATGCGGGCGCCTTGCTGGTGAGAATTGGGGCGCGGGAGTTTAGCAGCTTGGCGGGTAACCGAGGTGCTGCCTTCGCGAGCAGACTCGCTCCCACAGGAGATTTGATTTACAGCATAGATCCTGTGTGGGAGCGAGCCTGCTCGCGAAGGCGCCCAACGAAGCTTTCAGCTCAGCAAACCCATCCGCCGTTTCGCTCGCTGCACCGAGCCATTGCGCATCGCCCAGCGCAGCATCGGCGCACTGCGCTTGACGCTGGCGCGGATCAACTGGCGCTGCAGCGAACTCTGGCGGACATCGAACATATCGCTGGCCCAGTCCGGCAGCAGGTCGATGCCGGCTTTCATCATCAGATCGCCAAACGGCCGCGCCAGAACACTCGGCGCCGGCGCGTCGAGCAGCAGGCGCAGGACTTCGCGGCTGCGTTCATCGCACAACAATTGCGGGCGCATGCGTTGCAGATAATCGGCCACCGCTTGCCGTGATTTCGGTACGTCCCGCGCACCCAGTCGCTCAGCCACCACGGCGATCTCCGCGTAGTAACGATCCTGATCTGCCAGCGACAGCCGCGGATTACGATAACGCAAATGCGCGGCGAGGAAGTTGCTGACTTCTGCCACATGCACCCAGGTCAGCAGGTCCGGATCGCTGGCCGCATAGGGTCGGCCATCCGCTGCGGTACCGACCACTTGCAGGTGAATGGTGCGCACTTTCTCGATCAGCCATTCGGCGTCGCGGCGCGAACCGAAGGTGGTGCCGGATACAAACTGACTGGTGCGGCGCAAGCGTCCGAGCATGTCCTGGCGAAAATTCGAATGGTCCCAGACGCCGGCCAGCGCCAGCGGATGCAGGGCTTGCAGCAGCAAAGCGCTGATGCCGCCGATCAGCATGCTGCTGAAATCGCCATGCACTTGCCAACTGATCGAGTCGGGGCCGAACAGGCCCGGATCGCCCTTGGGGTTTTCCAGGTCAAGCTGACCGAGGGACAGACCGGTCAGGCTCATGAGTTGGTTTTCGATACGGCTGCGGATGAATTCCATGACAACTCATTGCGGGTGGACGGGCGCGGCCGGTTGACCGCGCTACGGACGTTACTGGTTGAGGCGCTTGTCGATCAAGCCCTGCACCACGCTCGGGTCGGCCAGGGTCGAGGTGTCGCCGAGGCTGTCGAGTTCGTTGCAGGCGATCTTGCGCAGAATACGCCGCATGATCTTGCCTGAACGGGTTTTCGGCAAGGCCGGCGCCCACTGGATCAGGTCCGGCTTGGCGAAGCTGCCGATTTCCTTGCTGACGTGGGCCAGCAGTTCTTTCTTCAGCTCATCACTTGGCTCGGCGCCGTTCATCGGCGTGACGAAGGCATAGATGCCCTGGCCTTTGACATCGTGCGGATAACCGACCACGGCGGCCTCGGCAATGCTGTCGTGCAGCACCAGCGCGCTTTCCACTTCAGCGGTGCCGATGCGGTGGCCGGAGACGTTGATCACGTCGTCGATGCGCCCGGTGATCCAGTAATCGCCGTCCTCATCGCGCCGCGCGCCGTCGCCGGTGAAGTAGTAACCGGGGTAGGGTTTGAAGTAGGTATCGACCATGCGCTGCGGGTCGCCGTAAACGCTGCGGATCTGTGCCGGCCAGCTGGATTTGATCGCCAGCACGCCGCTGCCGGCGCCTTTGATTTCCTTGCCGTGCTCGTCGAGCAGCACCGGTTGCACGCCGAACATCGGCTGCGTGGCGCAGCCAGGTTTGATCCGTTGCGCGCTGACCAGCGGGCTGAGCATGATGCCGCCGGTTTCGGTCTGCCACCAGGTATCGACAATCGGGCAGCGTTGTTCGCCGACCACGTTGAAGTACCATTCCCACGCTTCCGGGTTGATTGGCTCACCGACACTGCCGAGCAGTCTGAGGCTTTGCCGCGAGGTTTCCTGCAATGGCCCGGCACCTTCGCGCATCAAGGCGCGCAGAGCGGTCGGCGCGGTGTAGAAAATGTTGACGTGGTGTTTGTCGATCACCTGCCAGAAGCGCGAAGTGCTCGGGTAGCTCGGCACACCTTCGAAGATCAGGGTGGTCGCACCATTGGCCAGCGGGCCATAGACAATGTAGCTGTGCCCCGTGACCCAGCCGACGTCAGCGGTGCACCAGAACACTTCGCCATCGCGGTAGTCGAGCACGTATTTGAAGGTCATCGCCGCTTGCAGCAGGTAGCCGCCGGTGGTGTGCAACACGCCTTTGGGTTTGCCGGTGCTGCCGGAGGTGTAGAGGATGAACAGTGGATCTTCGGCGTCCATCGGTTCCGGCGGGCAGTCATCGCTGACATCGCGCACCGCCTGGTGATACCAGAGGTCGCGACCCTCAACCCATTCGACCTGGCCTTGCGTGCGCTCGACCACCACCACCGTGCTGACGTCCGGGCAGCTTTGCAGGGCCTTGTCGACGTTCTGCTTGAGCGGCACGAACTTGCCGCCGCGCACGCCCTCATCGGCGGTGATCACCGTGCGGCAATCGGCGTCGAGAACGCGGTCGCGCAATGAGTCCGGGGAGAAGCCGCCGAACACCACCGAATGGATTGCGCCGATCCGCGAACAGGCGAGCATGGCGTAGGCGGCCTCGGGGATCATCGGCATGTAGATGCATACCCGGTCGCCTTTCTTCACGCCACGGCTTTTCAGCACGTTGGCCAGGCGGCAGACATGGTGATGAAGTTTTTTGTAGGTGATCTGCGCCGATTCGGCCGGGTCGTCGCCTTCCCAGAGAATGGCCGTCTGCTCGCCGCGCTGCGCCAGGTGGAGGTCGATGCAGTTGTAGCTGACGTTGAGTTGCGCGCCGGCAAACCAGGAGGCTTCACCGGTTTTCAGGTCGTAGCGCTGGACGGTCTGCCACGGTGTGCTCCATTCGAGGAAGCGTGTGGCCTGTTCGGCCCAGAAGGCGCTGGGGTGTTCAATGGATTCGCGGTACAGACGTTTGTAATCGTCCTGACTCAACTGCGCAGCCCGGCGGACGGCATCGGCTTTGGGGAACGTGCTGATATCGAACATGACGGTTCCTTATTCTTGTGGTGCGACAAGGATAAAGATGCGCCGAGCGGTCTACAGGTTCAAGTCTGGTTTCAGGTGTGCACAAACAACTGTAGGAGTGAGCCTGCTCGCGATAGCGATGTGTCATTCAACTCAAGGCTAAATGACACAGCGCGATCGCGAGCAGGCTCACTCCTACAAGGGATTTTCATCGCCCACAGGATTTGGATTGATCCAAAGCCTGTGGGCCGAGCCATCAAATCAACCGCGGTGACGACCGCGGAAGTAGTTGATCAGGCCCTGGGTGGAGGCATCGTCAGCGGTGGTTTCATCGCTGCCGACCAGACGGTTGTAAACGCCTTTGCCCAGTTCCTTGCCCAGTTCCACGCCCCACTGGTCGAAGGCATTGATGCCCCAGACCACGCTCTGCACGAACACTTTGTGCTCATACATCGCGACCAGCGCACCGAGACGACGCGGGCTGATGCGCTCGACGACAATGGTGTTGCTCGGACGGTTGCCCGGAATCACCTTGTGCGGTGCGAGTTTGTGCACCTGCTCTTCGCTCATGCCTTTGTCGCGCAGCTCCTGCTCGGCTTCCGGCAGGGTCTTGCCGAGCATCAGTGCCTGGCTCTGCGACAGGCAGTTGGCGTACAGCCACTGATGGTGGTCGGAGACCGGGTTGAAGCTGACGATCGGCACGATGAAGTCGGCAGGGATCAGTTGGGTGCCTTGGTGCAGCAGTTGGTGATACGCGTGCTGACCATTGCAACCGACGCCGCCCCAGATCACCGGGCCGGTATCGGTCGATACCGAGGTACCGTCCTGACGTACGCTCTTGCCGTTGGATTCCATATCCAATTGCTGCAAGTGCTTGGTGATGTTGCGCAGGTAGTGGTCGTACGGCAGGATCGCGTGGCTTTGCGCGCCCCAGAAGTTGCCGTACCAGACACCGAGCAGCGCCAGCAGCACCGGCATGTTCTGTTCGAACGGCGCGGTCTGGAAATGCTGGTCCATGGTGTAGGCACCGGACAACAGTTCCTTGAAGTTGGACATGCCGATGGCCAGGGCGATCGGCAAACCGATGGCCGACCACAGCGAGTAACGGCCGCCGACCCAGTCCCACATCGGGAAGATGTTTTCTTCACGGATACCGAACGCTACTGCAGCAGCGTTGTTGCTCGATACCGCGATGAAGTGGCGATACAGCTCGGCTTCCGAGCCACCCTGCGCCAGGTACCAGGCGCGTGCGGCCTGCGCGTTCTTCAGGGTTTCGAGGGTGTTGAAGGACTTCGACGAAACGATGAACAGTGTGGTTTCGGCGCGCAACTTCTGCGTCAGTTCATGGAACTCACTGCCGTCGATGTTCGCCAGGTAATGGCAACGCACGCCTTTCTGCGCGTAGGACAGTAGCGCTTCGGACACCAGTTCCGGGCCGAGGAACGAGCCACCGATGCCGATGTTCACCACGTCGGTGATCGGCTTCTCGGTGTAACCACGCCACAGGCCATCGTGGATGCGGCCGACCAGATCAGTGATCTGGTTCAGCACCTTGTGCACTTCCGGCATCACGTTGACGCCGTTGACCGACAGTTTGTCGCCCACCGGGCGGCGCAGGGCGGTGTGCAGTGCCGGGCGGCCTTCGGAGGCGTTGACGATCTCGCCGTCGAACAGCGCTTTGATCGCGCCTTTCAGATCGACTTCATTGGCCAGGCCCACCAGCAGATTGCGGGTCTGGGCGTTGATCAGGTTCTTGGAATAATCGAGAAACAGTCCGCAGCTGCTGAGAGTGAACTGATTGAAGCGCTGCGGATCGGCGTTGAAGGCTTCGCGCATGCTGAAATCCTGCATGGCTTGGCGGTGATCTTTCAACGCTTGCCAGGCAGGCAGAGCGGTAACGTCGTGAGGAGTGCGGTAGTACGCCATCGCTGCGGTTTTCCTTTTTACTTGAACGGCCTTTTGAACACAGAACAGACCGATACGCCATGTTTGGGCGAGGGTCAAATGCGTCGACACGATTTTTCAACGCAGGGCGAATACAGTAAACCTCGCGCTGCGATCTGTCTTGACTTCTTCTGACCTGTTCCCTGTACTTTTTTAACATCGATACCGGGAACAAGCCGACCAACGGAAGGGGAGTGGTGTGTCGAAGCGGCTCAGGCCACCTGAACCGGAATGGCGTTGCTGGTGTGGCTCAGCTCATTGCCAGGAGCCATATACAGCATGCGCGGCTTGAAATTCAGCAGTTCCGCTTCGCTGTAATGGGCGTATGCGCAAATGATCACCCGGTCGCCGACCTTGGCCTTGTGCGCGGCTGCGCCGTTGACCGAAATCATCCTTGAACCTTCTTCACCACGAATGGCGTAAGTGGTGAAACGCTCGCCGTTATCGACGTTGTAAATCTGGATCTGCTCGTACTCACGGATGCCGGACAGGTCCAGCCACTCGCCATCGATGGCGCAGGAACCTTCGTAATCGAGTACCGCATGGGTGACTTCGGCGCGGTGCAGCTTGGCCTTGAGCATGATGGCGTGCATGAGGGATTTCCCGGGTTGGAATCGAACGGCGGGCAGTGTGCCCGAAGGCTATTGGGGCGGCAATATGGCTTGAAATGCAATTTTCAGGACGCTGAAAAACACTGTAGGAGTGAGCCTGCTCGCGATAGCGGACTGTCATTCAACAATGATGCTGAATGTCAGGGCCTCATCGCGAGCAGGCTCACTCCTGCAAGGGGTATTGCGGTGTTGTTCAGGCCGGGGTATCGAGATTCAGGTGCAGGTTGTCGATCAACCGTGTGGTGCCGAGGAACGCGGCCACCAGAATCACCAGATCGCGGTCTTCAGCCGTCGCCGGACGCAGGGTCAGGGCGTGGCGGATTTCCAGATAATCCGGGCGCAAGCCGGCAGCTTCCAGCTGTTGCGCCTGGGTTGCGATCAGCGCCGGGAAGTCGCGCTCACCTTGCTTGATCGACTCGGCAATCGCGCTCAGGGTGCGATAGACCTCCGGGGCCACGGCACGTTGTTGCTCGCTGAGGAAACCGTTGCGCGACGACAGTGCCAGGCCGTCGGCGGCGCGTACGGTCGGCTCGCCGATGATCTGGATCGGCATGTTCAAGTCATGCACCAGCGCACGAATCACCGCCAGTTGCTGGAAGTCCTTCTGGCCGAAGATCGCCAGGTCCGGCTGGACCATGTTGAACAGCTTGCTGACCACCGTCGCCACACCTTCGAAGTGCCCCGGACGGCTGGCGCCACACAGGCCTTCAGACAGTTGCGGAACGCTGACCCGGGTCTGCCCGGCCATGCCGTCGGGGTACATCTCTTCGACCGTCGGAGCGAACAGCAAATGGCAGCCGGCTTGCAGCAGCTTTTCCTGATCCGCCGCCAGGGTGCGCGGGTATTTGTCGAGGTCTTCGCCGGCGCCGAACTGCAGCGGGTTGACAAAGATGCTCGCGACCACGAAATCCACCCGCTGGCTGGCTTTGGTGATCAGCGCAATGTGCCCGCTGTGCAGGTTGCCCATGGTCGGCACGAAGCCGATGCGCTTGCCTTCACTGCGGGCGCGAGCCACGGCGGCGCGCAGTTCGCGTACGGTTTTTACGGTGTTCATGCAGAGAATCCGTGTTCGATGCCAGGGAAAGTGACGCCTTTGACTTCGTTGACGTAAGCCTTCAGTGCGGACTGGATGCTGTCCTGCCCTTGCATGAAGTTCTTGACGAATTTCGGCACGCGGCCAGTGATCGACAGGCCGAGCATGTCGTGCAGCACCAGAACCTGGCCGTCGGTGTCGCTACCGGCACCAATGCCGATCACCGGAATCTTCACGGCCTGGCTGATTTCGGCGGCGAGTTCGCTCGGCACGCACTCGAGCAGCAGCATTGCCACGCCAGCCTGCTCCAGCGAAATCGCGTCGGCACGCATCTGCCGCGCCTGGTTTTCGTTGCGGCCCTGCACTTTATAGCCACCGAGGATGTTCACCGCTTGCGGGGTCAGGCCCATGTGCGCGCAGACCGGTACGCCGCGTTCGGCCAGCAAGCGGATCGACTCCGCCAGCCACAGGGCACCTTCGACCTTGATCATGTGCGCGCCGGCCTGCATCAGCATGGCGCTGTTGGTCAGGGTTTGTTCGACAGTAGCGTTGGCCATGAATGGCAGGTCGGCCAGGATCAGGGCATCGGTGTTGCCGCGTTTGACGCAGGCGGTGTGGTAGGCCATTTCTGCGATGGTGACCGGCAGGGTGCTGTCGTGACCCTGCAGAACCATGCCGAGGGAGTCGCCCACCAGCAGCACTTCGACACCGGCCTCATTGCAGGCGTGGGCGAAGGTCGCGTCATAGCAGGTCAGCATGGTGATCTTTTCACCTTTCTGCTTGAGGCTCTGGAGCGTGGTCAGGGTGATGGCTGGCATGTAAAAAATCCTCGTTCAGGCGCTCTGGAAACTACTGCGAGTAACGCGCGTGATTCTTCATCTACTCAGGCGCACGCTCTTTTGTCGTGCTTATAAGGCCTGGATTGCGCCCGTATGTGCCGGGTTGGCGGCAGCGGGACGCCTATAGTCGTGAGGAGAACCTAGGAAGTCAATTGCATGTGTTACCGCATTGTTACGAGGGGAGTGTTACCGGCGTTACTGATGCGATTCAGCGGCGCGGTGGGGCTGATTCGAGGGTTTTTTGTCCGACAAAATCCAGCGTGCGCAATAAACCAATGTGGGAGCGAGCCTGCTCGCGAAGGCGGCGGATCAGGCAACATGGTGTTGAATGACACACCGCCTTCGCGAGCAGGCTCGCTCCCACGGGGGATTGCAATCAATCTGTCGAGAGGCGTTCCAGGCCGACGAACGGGCAGGCTGTCAGCAGATCGGAGAGGTTGCGGCCATCGGCCAGGCGCAGGTCCTGTGGGGCCAGTTCGGCGAGCGGATACAGCACAAACGCGCGTTCCTGAATCTGGTAATGGGGGACTTTCAGGCGTGGCTCGTCGATCAAGCGATCACCGAACAGCAGAATATCCAGATCCAGTGTGCGCGGGCCCCAGCGCTCAAGGCGTTCGCGGCCCTGATCATTCTCGATCGCTTGCAACGCATCAAGCAATTCCAGCGGGGCGAGCGAGCTGTCCAGCGCGGCCACCGCGTTGGTGTAACGCGGCTGGCCCGGCAACAGGGAATCGCTTTGGTAGAAGGCCGAAACGCCAACCAGCGTGGTCTGCGGCAATTGCCCCAGCGCCTCGACGGCGCTGCGCAACTGTTCGGCCGGGTCAGCGAGGTTGCTGCCCAGGCCGATATAGATGCGTTCCATGCCTTATTCGCCCGATGCGCTCGGAGCCCCGGCGCGTTTGCGCTTGGAGCCGCTGCTGCGGCGACGTTTGCGCGGCGCGCCGCTGGCGTCATCGCCCTTGCCGCTGAGGTCGCGGATCATGTCGCGACGTTCGCTGTCGTTGGCGTCCTGATAGTCTGTCCACCATTCGCCGAGGCCATCTGTTTCTTCACCTGCGCTTTCGCGTAACAGCAGGAAGTCGTAACCGGCGCGGAAACGCGGGTTGTCCAGCAGCAGGTCGGCGCGTTTGCCGCTACGGCGTGGCAGGCGCTCCTGCATGTCCCAGATCTCGCGGATCGGCATGGTGAAGCGTTTGGGAATGGCGATGCGCTGGCACTGTTCGGCGATCAGCTCGTGCGCACCTTCCTGCATCGCCGGAATCGGCGGCATGCCGCGTTCCTGCAGACGCAACACGCGGGCCGGCAGGGCAGGCCACAGCAGTGCGGCAAACAGGAACGCCGGGGTCACCGGTTTGTTCTGTTTGATGCGCAGATCGGTGTTGGTCAGCGCTTCGCTGATCAGCGTGTGGGTGTATTCCGGGTTGTGTTCCAGCGCATCGGCACTGGCCGGGAACAGCGGGGCGAACAATTGCAGATCGACCAGCATCTCGAAGGTGATTGCGCCGTGGCCGGAGAGGAACAGCTTGAGCACTTCCTCGAACAGACGGGCCGACGGGATCTCGCGCAGCATCGGCGCCAGTTCGCGGATCGGTTGCACGGTGTGCTTCTCGATGCCGAAATTCAGTTTGGCGGCGAAACGCACGGCCCGTAGCATCCGTACCGGATCTTCCTGGTAACGCTGCTTCGGATCGCCGATCAGGCGGATCAGGTGATTGCGGATGTCGTGTACGCCGTTGGCATAATCGAGAATGCGTTCGCTGACCGGATCGTAATACAGGGCGTTGATGGTGAAGTCGCGACGTTGTGCGTCTTCTTCCAGGGTGCCATAGACGTTGTCGCGCAGAATCCGCCCGCTCTCGTTACGCGAAGACTGGTTGCTGTCTTCGTCGTCTTCGTTTTGCGGGTGATTGGCGCGGAAGGTCGCGACTTCGATGATTTCGCGACCGAAATGGATATGCACCAGTTTGAAGCGACGACCGATGATCCGCGCATTGCGGAATTCGGCACGGACTTGCTCGGGAGTGGCGCTGGTGGCGACGTCGAAATCCTTGGGCGTGATGCCCAGGAGCATGTCACGCACGCAACCGCCGACCAGATAAGCCTGGTAACCGGCGCCTTGCAGGCGTTCGACAATATTGACCGCGTAGCGGCTGAATTGCGTTTTCTGCAGCGAATGTTGACCGCTGTTGAGCACTTCAGGGGTGCTACGGATGTGTTGCGTACGACGCACGGGAGTTCGGAATGACTGGAACAGCTTCTTCAGCATGGGATGCACTGTTTGAAGGAATGTTCGGCCATACCAAAGAATGACCGCATGATGGGCGCAGATTCTAGCATTTAGTCGGGGGATGGTGTAGGACACGGCAGATTTGAGCTGTAAGCCGCAAGCTGCAAGGGGCGGGCAAGGGAAAACAGGGGGATTTTGCCAGGCGGGAGAAACTACAAGGGGAGCCGAAGCTCCCCAAGAAGTAGTTGCGTGCTCTTTTTATTATTGATTCGGGCTTTTTGTTTTTGTTGAGTGCCCTCGTCACGAAGCTTTTCCTTCGTGACCCTCCCAATCGGGAGCCAAGAGCAAACGGATTGCTTTGGTCGCTGAATTGCAGTGATCTTTCGATCCAACCAGTACAGGCTCTGTCTTAGGACAGTTTTTGTTGTTCTCGGCCTGGTCGTGGGGCTAGCCCCAAATACAACGCCTCTCCAAAAGAATCAGTTAGCTGCGCCTCTCGCCGTCTTGTTTTTATTGTGCGTGAGTCGATTCGTCTTATTTTTATTGTCTTGTGCATTGCTTGTTATTGTTCTTGTACCAAACATATAGCAGGTGCCGTGCCAACTTTTGCGAGGCCCAATAAAACAAGGGGTTAGGTCGATATAACGGTTTTCTTGGGGCGAAAAAAAGCCGGGGTTTCGTTACCGATAACCCCGGCTTCTGTTACGTGAAAGGACTGAGGTAACAGTTTTTTCACCTATTCAAGCGTTACCCGCACACTCGACAGGTAACGTTCAGCTCTCGCTGGTGACCCCGGTCTTGCGCCGTGGAATGCCCAGGCGCTGCCGGCGTTCCCACAGACACTTGCGGCTGACGCCCAGTTTGCGCGCCAGTTCGGTCTCGGTCATGTGATCCTGGTGCTCGAGGACGAAGTGCTGGAAGTAATCTTCCAGCGACAGGTCTTCGGTCGGCTCATGGCTGCTGTTGCTGGTGTTACCTGCGGTTTGCGCCGGCAAGCCGATGAACTCGTCGTCTTCCAGGTCGCTCAGCTCGATGTCGATGCCCAGCAGGTCGGCGGAGATTTCCGGACTTTCACTCAGGATCACCGCGCGCTCGACCGCGTTTTCCAGCTCACGCACGTTACCCGGCCAGGAATAGTGACGAATGGCCTGTTCGGCATCGGCGGCAAATTTCAGGTCGGTACGATTGATGCGCGCACTCTGACGGGCGAGGAATGCATTGGCGATTTCGTTGACGTCGGCGCCACGCTCGCGCAACGCCGGCAGTTTCAGGGCGATCACGTGCAGACGGTAATAAAGGTCTTCACGGAACTGGCCGATTTTGGCCAGGCTCTTGAGGTCGCGGTGGGTTGCGGCGATCAAGCGCACATCGACCTTTTGCGACTGCACCGAACCCACGCGGCGAATCTCACCTTCCTGCAACACTCGCAGCAGACGCGCCTGGGCTTCCAGCGGCAGTTCGCCGATCTCGTCGAGGAACAGCGTGCCGCCGTCCGCCGCTTCCACCAGGCCGGCACGGCCAGCGCTGGCGCCGGTAAAGGCACCTTTTTCGTGACCGAACAGTTCGGACTCGATCAGACTTTCCGGGATGGCTGCGCAGTTCACCGAAATCATCGGTGCCTTGGCACGTTTGGACAGGTTGTGCAGGGCGCGGGCGACCAGCTCCTTACCGGTGCCGGATTCACCCTGGATCAGGACATTGGAATCAGTCGGCGCAACTTTGCGGATCTTGCCGTACAGGTCCTGCATCGGTGGGCACGAACCGATGATGCCGATCTCACCGTTGCTGTTATCGACGGCGGCTTTGCCGCTGCCGTTGGTCGTTTTGCCGGCAACCACCTCGCCGGCGACAGGCGCCGACTGGTGATCACGCAGGATCCGCGCAACGGCCTGGAGCATTTCATCGTGATCGAAAGGCTTGGCGATGTAGTCCACCGCGCCCATCTTCATCGAGTCGACTGCCGAGCGCAGGCTGGCATAGCTGGTCATGATCAGCACCGGCTTGCCCTGACCAAGCTTGATCAGCTCGGTACCGGGGGCGCCAGGCAAGCGCAGGTCGCTGACGATCAGATCGAATGTGGGAATACTGAAGCGTTCTTGTGCTTCCTGCACTGAACCGGCTTCGCTGACCTGGTACTGGTTGCGTTCCAGCAGGCGGCGCAAGGCGGAGCGGATAATGGTTTCGTCTTCGACGATCAAAATGTGCGGCATTGATTCGATACTCTCGACGGTCTCAGTTCACAGCGGACGTCGCTTCGACATGACGCGGTAAGGTCACCCGGATACGGGTGCCGCGCTGGCTTTGTACATCAGCCGGGCTGTCGATGGTGATTTGTCCATAATGCTCTTCAACGATGGAATAGACCAGTGCAAGGCCCAGACCGGTGCCTTCGCCAGGATCCTTGGTGGTGAAGAAAGGTTCGAACAATCGGTCCATGATGTTCTGCGGAATACCACTGCCTTCGTCTTCCACGATCAGATCGACCGTGTGTTCGCCGGCTTCACTCTTGACCCGCACCGCACTGCCCGCAGGCGAGGCGTCACGGGCGTTGGAGAGCAGATTGATCAGCACCTGGGCGAGCCGCTGCGGGTCGCCTTCGACCCAGTGATCCGGATCGCACAGGTTATAGAACTGCACTTCGAAGTTGCGTCGGTTCAGCGCCAGCAGGCCAATCGCGTCCTGCGCGACTTCGGCCAGGCAAACCGGCTCGTCGCTGTGCTGGTGGCTACCCGCGTGGGCGAAGCTCATCAACGACTGCACGATGCGTGACACGCGCTTGGTCTGTTCGAGAATCTGCCCGCTGATTTCTGTCAGCTCGCCGTCTTCTTCACGCTCTTCGCGCAGGTTCTGCGCCAGACAGGCGATGCCGGTGATCGGGTTGCCGATTTCATGGGCTACACCCGCCGCCAGTCGGCCAATGCTCGCCAGGCGCTCGGAGTGCACCAGCTTGTCTTCGAGCATCTGGGTTTCGGTCAAATCTTCCACCAGCAGCACCAGGCCGCTGTTGCCCGGTGCCAACGGTTCGTCGATCGCCGCTTTGTGCAGGTTCAGCCAGCGGGTCTGGCCGTCGAGGGCCAGGTGCTGTTTGTGCAAGTGTTCGTCGGGCAGGTTGATGAAGCCTTGCAGCAATTGCTTCCACGGATCGGTGATGGTGCTCAGGCGCGAACCGACCACCCGCTGTGCGGCGATCCCGGTGAGTTCTTCCATGGCCTTGTTCCACATCAGGATCTCTTGATCCTTGGCCAGCGAACAGACGCCCATCGGCAGCTCCTGCAAGGTCTGGCGGTGGTAGCGGCGCAGGGCGTCGAGTTCGGCGGCCAACCCGGTGAGGCGTGAGTGATAGTCCTCGAGGCGGCTTTCGATGAAGTGGATGTCTTCGGTGACGTAGTTTTCGCCGCCGGCCTTGTACGGCAGGAAGGTTTCGACCATGTCCTGCGCCACGCTCGGACCCATCAGGCCGGAGAGGTTGGCTTCGATGCGGTCGCGCAGGCGGCGCAAGGCATAAGGGCGGCGTTCGTCGAACGGCAGATAGAGATCGCGCAGGGCCTGCTCGACTTCCTTCTGTGCAGCCTTGGCGCCCAGGGGTTTGGCCAGCTGCGTGGCGAACTCCTGGGGCGAGGCGGCGTGCAGCTCGCGGCGTTGCGGACGACGCACGTTATCCACCGCGCAGGCTTCGGCGGCGCTGGCTTCTTCGGGGCTGGCGTTGGTGAACAACGAGATCAGGGTGAACATCAAGACGTTGGCCGCCAGCGACGCAATGGCTGCCATGTGCCAACTGGTGTCGTCCAGCACATAAATCATGTTCAGCAGGGGAATGTAGAAACCCTGCAGATTGCCGACCAGCGGCAGCAGCATGGTCACCACCCACACCAGAATCCCCGCCAGCAGACCGGCGATAAAGCCGCGACGGTTAGCGGTCGGCCAGTACAGCACTGAGAGCACGCCGGGCAGGAATTGCAGGGTGGCGACGAACGCGACGATGCCGAGGTTGGCCAGGTCCTGTCCGGCGCCGAGCATCAGATAGAAGCCGAAGCCGGCCATGATGATCGCGACGATCAAGGCCCGACGGGTCCACTTCAGCCAGCGATAGATATTGCCTTCGGCCGGTGGCTGGTACAGGGGCAGCACCAGGTGGTTCAGCGCCATGCCCGACAGCGCCAGGGTGGTGACGATGATCAGGCCACTGGCGGCCGACAGCCCGCCGACGTATGCCAGCAATGCCAGCGGCTTGCTGTTGGCGGCAATGCCGATGCCGAGGGTGAAGTATTCCGGGTCGGTGGTGGCGCCGAGCTTCAGGCCGGCCCAGAGAATCAGCGGCACCGCCAGGCTCATCAACAGCAGGAACAGCGGCAGGCCCCAACTGGCGCTGACCAGCGAGCGCGGATTGAGGTTTTCGGTGAAGGTCATGTGATACATGTGCGGCATCACGATTGCCGAGGCAAAAAACACCAGTAACAGCGTGCGCCACGGCCCTTCCTGCAGCGGCGTGTGCAAGGCGGCGAGGGCGGTCTGGTTCTGCAGCAGCCACAGCTCAAGCTGTTGCGGACCGTCGAACACGCCATACAGTGCATAGAGGCCGACGCCGCCGAGGGCGATCAATTTGATCACCGACTCGAAAGCAATCGCGAACACCAGCCCTTCGTGTTTCTCGCGGGTGGCGATATGCCGGGAACCGAAGAAAATCGTGAACAGAATGATCAGCGCACAGAACGCCAGGGCGACGCGGCTCTGGATCGGTTCACCGGTGAGAATGCCGATGGAATCGGCCACCGCCTGAATCTGCAGCGCCAGCAGCGGCAGTACGCCGATCAGCATGAAGATCGTGGTCAGTGCGCCGGCCCAGGTGCTGCGGAAACGGAAGGCGAACAGATCTGCCAGCGACGACAGTTGATAGGTGCGGGTGATTTTCAGGATCGGATACAACAGCACCGGCGCCAGCAGAAACGCGCCGGAGACCCCGAGATAACTGGAGAGAAAGCCGTAGCCGTACTGATAGGCCAGGCCCACCGTGCCGTAAAACGCCCAGGCACTGGCGTAGACCCCCAGTGAGAGGGTGTAGGTCAGCGGGTGGCGAATGATCGCCCGCGGGATCATGCCCCGTTCACTGATCCAGGCAACGCCGAACAACACCGCCAGGTACGCGGCGCTGATCAGGATCATCTGGGTCAGGCTAAAGCTCATCGGCATCTTTTTGGCTCTGCAGGATGAAGGTCACGACAATCAGGATCAACCAGAGCAGATACGGCCGATACCAGGCGCCCGTGGCGTCGATCCACCAATCCATGATGGCTGGAGAAAACAGATAGATTCCCACGACCAGAAGCAGGACCAAGCGATAGATGTACATCCCGGCCTCTCTTTTTTATGCGCGTGCCCGAAAACGTGCGGCGATGGTAACGGATGGGCGCGCCACTGCAAGTGTCGTCATTGCAGTTGCGCTTCGGGCAGGGTCAGTGTGCGCGGGATCCGGGCTGCGTCCCAGTGGCTTGCGCCCCATTTCAGCAGCTCCTGCGGGGTGGCGTGTGCCAGCTCGGCGCCAGGGTTTTGCCCCAGCGCGCGCAGGGCCCGCAGCAGCAAAGGGGTGGCCTGATCGGCTTCCAGAGGCGGCGAACGGTAGGATTTGCCGAGTTTGTTGCCGTCCGGTTGCGTGATCAATGGCAGGTGCAGGTAGCGTGGCTGACGAAAGCCCAGTAATTCTTGCAGGTAAAGCTGGCGCGGGGTGGAGTCGAGCAGATCGGCCCCGCGCACGATGTCGGTGATGCCTTGCCAGGCGTCATCCAGCACCACTGCCAGTTGATAGGCGTACAGGCCATCGCGGCGGCGAATCACGAAATCGCCGACATCGCGCCCCAGATGCTGGCGAAACTCGCCCTGCACCCGGTCGATGAAATGATATTCCAGCTCGGGCACGCGCAGGCGGATCGCCGCGTCTTGCTGCGCATGTCCGGCATTGCGGCACAGTCCTGGATAAATGCCGTGATACGGCTCCAGGTGTTTGCGCGAACAGGTGCAGGCGTAGGCCAGGCCATGGTTGAACAGGCTGTTGAGGACTTCGGCGTAGGCGGCGTGTCGGTCACTCTGGCGTACCATCTCGCCGTCCCACTCGAAACCGTAGCTTTCCAGCGCCGTGAGGATCGCCGTCTGCGCGCCGGGTTCTTCCCGGGGTGGATCGAGGTCTTCCATGCGCACCAGCCAGCGTCCACCTGCTGAGCGCGCGTCAAGGTAAGAGGCGAGGGCGGCGACCAGCGAGCCGAAGTGCAGGTGGCCACTGGGTGTCGGGGCGAAACGGCCGATGTAGGCGGGGGAGGTTTTGGCAGTCATGAGGACAATATAATTTTCAGGATTCGCGCACATTACCCCTGTGGGAGCGGGCTTGCTCGCGAATGCGTCGGATCAGACACTTTTATGTTGAATGACACACTGCATTCGGGAGCAAGCCCCCTCCCACAAAGGCAAAAGGCAAAAGGCAAAAGGCAAAAGACAAAAGGCAAAAGGCAAAAGGCAAAAGGCAAAAGGCAAAA